>JBMSQQ010000038.1:0-31015 GCA_049423385.1 Silvanigrellaceae bacterium
GGGCAATGAACTTCTGGATGACGTGACAATGCTTGCGTTCCAGTGGATGGGGCCGCAAACAGCCAACGCCTGAAAGAACTTCTTCTTATTCGTCGATAATCTGCAGAATGTAGCGTTTGTTGAGCTTTGCAGCTCCGCAATTGAGGATTGTGCGGATTGCATCTGCTGTGCGGCCATTGCGGCCAATCACCTTGCCCACATCTTCCTTGGCAACCTTGAGCTCAATCACATTGGTTTGGTTACCTGCAATTTCGTTGATCTCGACCCGCTCGGAGTTGTCCACCAAAGATTTTGCGATGTAATCAATGAGCTCCTTCATGCTTCCCACGCTCGCTTCCATCAAGTACCACCTCATAAACATTCAATTCAATATTCAACCAGAACAACACCGTGAAGCTGGAGCAAACCTTCGTCGGCTCCCTAGACAGTAGGTTTTCGCCCAAAAACAGGCAAGGATACTTGGGCTCAACTTCGGAGAATAAGACCCTGCTGAACTCATTGATTTAATATCAGGCACTTATCTCGCAGCGTCAGCCACTTGACATTACGAACCTCAAACACCTCGTGGTTTTGGCGATACACGCAGAAGAGAGACCTTATCCGCAAGGAGTCAAACGTGGGCGACCAATTTGCACTCAAAAACAACCAGATTTTCGTGCTCGCAGAGGCCGCCGGCGGGGTCTACAACAGCGACCAATTGCGCGTTCTTTGCGAAGTTGCAGACAACGAATCCGCCTTCCTGAAGATAACAGAGGATCAGCGCATCGGATTCATGGTTGATCCCAACAAGCTTGGCGACATCCAATCCCATGTCCGCAAAAGTGGACTTCTGCTGCGCTCGTACAAATCATCCGGCGTGCCTTCCCCGCGCGCTTGCCTCGGTGAATTGTGCACTTTTGCCCATCAACCTTCGCTGGGCGACGCGCTCGAGCTGGCAACCCATCTTCTCAAGTCTTTTCCTGCGCCGAAGCGATTCTCGACCATTGGCGTCAATGGCTGTCAGCGTGCATGTCTCGGTTCATCAACAGAAGACATCCACATTGTCGCTGAAGAATCGGGTTACAAGATCTCGATTGGTGGCAAGGGCTCGGATATTGCCCAACAGGCTCAACTGATACTCGACAACATCCCACGTACGGACCTGCCGGTCGTGGTGGAAAAGATACTTGCCGTGTTTTATCAGGAAAGTCAGGAAAACGAGAGAATCATCGATGTGATCGATCGCATTGGACTGACACCTTTTTTCGATGCTTTGCCTGAGCACCTGGTCGCCAACATTCATCATGCGCCTGTATCGGCCGCGGAAGATGAAGCTCACACCGCCGATAGCATCGTCGCAGAGGAAATTGCCGCCGTGGGTCAAACGCTGCCGGAAGGCATAACTGATTCCGCCGGCAACGATGAAATCACTGCCGAACCAGCCGCCCTCGCCGACTCGCTCGACGCTTTGCTGGATGTTGATGAAAGCAATGACCTGCTCGTTTCGAATTCCCTCGTCGATGGTGTTGCGAACGAAATGCCCACGGAAAACAAGCTCGACTCTGTTGACCTGCTGGGCGATGAACCCATCGTCGACATTCAGGCAAGCGAAGCAGCAAGTGACGATCAAACAGATGTTCTTGCCGGCGATCTGCTTGAAGTCGCAGAGAGTGACCTCGAAGAGGGTTCAACGGAAGATGTGGAACGCGTTCGGGACGCGATCCGCACGGAACTTTCGATGTCCACCACGAGCGAGCAGAGTCTTCAGCCACGCACAGATGACCTTCTGGGTGGACTGGACGTGCTGGCCGACATTGATGTCAACGACGATCTGGCAAGTTCGCAAAACGCAGACTTTGATAGCCCGGAAGAGCAAAACAATCTCGGTGACGAGTTTGATGATGGAATCATCCCCAACGACGCTTTCGATCAAGTTGATTCCGACACCGCTGCCAGCATTGAACATCGTGGTCCACGCAACAACACGCCTGCAAGCGCTGCGAAAACTCCGGCCACAAAGAAGAAACCCTGGAGCGCTCCGGCAGGCGCGAGCCCCATGGGCGGCCGACTTGGAATTCGCTTCGTGGGTGATCAATTGAGTGTCGAACTTCCCTCCGGACTCAGTTTTGAATTGCCGATCGAGAGTGTCAGCGAAGATGCCGAACTTGCAATGTCGCTGCCAGATGGAGACTTGCGCATCCAGCGCAACGGTCATGTGCTCGCGGTCAGCCTCGGAATGCTGAATTTGAAAATTCCATTTCCTCAGGCGGACGATTTCAAGGTTGCTTGACGGAAAAGAGCCCTCACGCACTGCTGGGCAATTGAATCTCAGCCTCGATAAACTTCCTCAGGACACGATGGTTCAGTGCACGCTCCAAGGCAAACTGACGCCCCGGTTTTGTCTTGATTTTCGCACGCAGGACGACTTTGGAATCCTTGATCGACTCCACACCCAATATTTCCGGAGTGGAGAGAATGTCCTGTGCGTATTCCTTTGCAATTTGCTGAATCTGCTCTGTAAGAAGATCGAGGGCGCGATCCAGTTGTGTGCCATAGAGAATGGACACGCGGAAATCGATTTGAGAGAAGCCCGATGTCGAATTTTCTATCCGCTTAATTTCCCCGTTGGGAACAACGAGCAATGTGCCGTCCGACAAACGCAGCCGAGTGCACCTCAAAGTCAGCGATTCAACCGTACCAGTGCGTGAGTCAATGGTGACCACGTCTCCGACGGCGAACTGATCTTCAAACAAGATAAAAAAACCAGACAATACATCCCGAATAAGAGACTGTGCACCAAAACCCACTGCAACCGAGGCCACACCGGCTGTGGCAAGCAAAGGCGCAACGCTTACACCCACCATCTGCAAAACGACCATGAGACAAAAAATCACAACGGCAATGTTGATGATGTTGGCAGAGGTTGAGAGCAAGGTTTCAGTGCGCATCCTGATGCGGGGATTCAATGCTCGAAGATTGGCAGAATGGCTGCCTTGAATCAAACCGCGTATACCGCCCTGCAGAAATCTGGCAACCCAAATCCCCGTCAGAACCACAAACACGATGCGCAACAAGATATCTGCGCCCTGCTTGACCCAAAGACTCAATTTTTGAATATCGTCTGCAATGGTTGCAGGAATGGAACCGGACTTCTGCAACGCAAATTTTTCAGCCGCTTGCAAAAGACCATAGGAAACAAAATTCAAAAGCCCAAGGCCAGCCAAGGTCCAGGCCAAAGATTGGATTGACTTCTTGATGGGTTCGCCGAAACGAATCCAAAATGGCTCAATACGCTGTTCGCCATCACCAGACTCGGCGCGTTCGGTTTCAATCTCGCGGCGCGCCAGTTCCATTTTTCGATCGACGAGCGCATTCAAAAAAACAGAAACGGTGAGGGCCACAATTCCCAGCCCCAACAAACTCAGAAAAGGCACAGCGGCTGAATCCAACACCACAGCTCATCCCTTCCATCGGCTCTGGAATTCAAACACCTGATTCCGCGGAAGGCGTCGCACCCTCCTGCACTTTCGCCGCACGAACATTCCGATACCACTTGATGATGATGGGCAGCACCGAAACAATTACAATTCCAATCACGATATAATGGATATATTGATCAATGCCGGGAACGCTTTGGGCCAAAAAATACCCTGCAAAAATCAAGGACCAAATCCACACAAATGCACCAACCACGTTGTATGCAACGAAACTTCTGTATTGCATTCCTGCAACACCGGCGACGGTTGGAGCAAAGGTGCGGACGATGGGGATGAAACGTGCAAGAATAATCGTCTTTCCCCCGTGTTTTTCGTAGAATTGCCGGGTTTGTTCGAGATGAGACCTTTTGAACAACATGGAATTCGGGCGGTCATACAACCTGGGGCCGAGTTTACGACCAATCCAGTATCCCGTGGCATCACCAAGAATGGCAGCAACTGTCAGGGTCCAGACCATCGGCCAAACGCCAATGTGTCCCGCTGCTGCAAAAAGTCCGGCGGAAAAAAGAAGCGAATCACCCGGGAGAAAAAAACCGATCAGGAGACCAGTTTCAGCAAAGATGATGATGGCAAGACCAACAAGGCCAACACTGGCAATCAGTGTTTCCGGTTGCTTCAAAAACGACAAAAGCATTTGCAGAAAGCCGCTGATAACGTCCATTTGAATCGCAAGCCCCTCGAATGAAGACATGAAAAACCAGGCAAATCCCGATGACACATTCAATTGTTGAAACAATCTATCGAGCGGGCAGGATTAGAGCAAGAATCCCAAATTCACTCCATAGGAGCTGTAAACTTCAGCAATATTCCCTGGCGTTTCGCCATCCGGGAAAAGCGCGCCACCACTGAAACTTTCGAGGGAAATGTCCAGTCCCAGCTGAACCTTTGAAAAAAGGTAGTTCACGTTTGCTTCCAAAATAAACAACCCGGGCTGCGAAATGTTCGAAGAAACTTTGGGACTGCCCGGCTTTGAATCCGCAAATCGATTGTCGATGCGGTACGATGCACCAAATACCGTACCAACCGAAAGCCGGGCGCGAAAATTGTCGACGGGTTGAAATTGCAAACCACCCAGAGCGTAGGGGCCCGACAGGTCCAAGTCCCGCAAGGGAGAAATTTCAATCGAGTTGACCTCGCCTTCAGGCGTGCTGATCAGCTTTGTCAGTGTGCTCGTGAATCTGTGGGAGTAAAAACCACTCCTTCCGTCCAAAAAGAGTCTGCCCTTCCAAAGCGGAAACCTGAGCAGAGCACCACCCCTGAACATCATTCGATTCACGCCCAATCCAAGCACCACTTCCTGAGACGACTCAGGCGATGGAGCCGTCACCCTGACTTCTCCCATCGAAGACAAATAGTGCAAGACCCCCTCCAAGCCAAGCACCGTCTTGAAATCCAAACCATTTCCTGAAGACGCATTTTTGGAGGAACCAAACATCAATGGGTACGACTCAAGGGACGCATTGATTGAAGCAAGCACGAGGGGATAGTTCTCGATCACCGGGGCTCTCGAAATCCCCTTCAACGTGGACGTGACGAATGAAGGTCCTGCAGCCAGTAAAGTTCGCAACGGTGGTGGAGGCCCTTTTTTGGATGCATTGCCCGTTGCTTGACCTTGTGCCATGGGCCGTGAGCCAACCCGGCCACCCAAGGACGCGCCGCAATTTGAAGTGGGTTCGACGATTCTTCCCGTGGCACGGACACCGTCGTTTTTGAGAATCCTGCCCCGCCCGACAATCAGCGATGAACTTCCACGACGATACACGGGCACAACATCACCGACGTCTGCATCGACCCCACCCTGGATGAGCACTTTGCAATTTGACTCTTTTACAACTTTGCCACGTGCAGCCATGGCCTGAAACGACTGACAAAAAAACAAAAAGGCCGCGGCTGTAGAGGTTAGAAACCTTCGCCTCCCACGCAGATTGCAATGGGGAACAATCATCACTCTGCAGCACCCAGCTTCCAACTCAGGCCAAGCATCCATTCGGTCCACTTGTCGCCATCATTGATAAATCGCCACTGAACGCCCAACTCCTTCGGAGCGGGAGCACCTGGGTGCACATCCACTCCGGCCTCGAAAGCAAACGCACCGGCCAACAACCCAGTCATCGATTGCTTGTACTCAATCCCGAGCCCCCATCCACCATCGAGAACTCTTTCGGTGGCAAGGACCCCAAAAAGTTCAAACGCATCGAGTGTTTTTTTACTCTTGTCGGTTTTGACAGTACCCGTGCTGTATTGACCCTCGACTCCCCAATTGATTGGAAAGTCAGGAATCTGCAATGAACTTGAAGGCGCCAGACCTGATCCCTTGAACGAGAAGCGACTTCCGTTCAAATTACCTTCAAACATTGCGTATTCTGCACCATAACGAATATTCCACTCGCTGGCGTAACGGAAACCATCCTGAAGTGAAAATGTATTGAGCAAATAGCCCGGCAGCTCGGATGACACAGGTCCCTTGCTCAAATCCAAAGTGCCGCTCGAAGAACCGGCTGAAAATCTCATGGTCGCAAGAAATGCGCCCGAGTCTTTTCTGACCGAAGGAAGTGAAAATCCATCTCCTCCCGACATTGCAACTGTCGCGGGGGGACGAGACAAGCCTGAAACTTCCGCCGACGTCCTGGTTCGTTCCGACTGCGTTTGCGAACCTGAAGACGTTGACGGCTGTGGATTCTGGACAGCAGGTTCGCGAGGCACAAAACCTGCACGTGTCGAGTCGGCCCTTGCGTTGGCGGATTCCTGAGGTCGCCACCCAGCCAATCCCGCTGTGGCGGCAGGCGCATTTCCATCCCGCCAGACGAGGAGCTGAAATTTTCGATCGGTTCCTGAGCCGTAGGAAGATTCTGCTTGCCGGATCAGGTCGGGGTCAAGCGCCACTTTTCTGCACAACGATGCTCCCTGTTTGGCATCAACAACTTCAAGCTCGTAGAGCGGAAAACGTTGGTATCGCAAAATTTCTCCGGTTTGCGGATGAGCTGCAGTCTGGACCACCAGCCCTGCCCGAAGACGTTGACCGTTGACCAATCCACGCTCCACTCCAAAATCGATTCCCAGCAATTCTTCACTCTCGAACACGACGCGGCCATCATGACCGATCGTCTCGGAAAGACGCCCGATCGTCTGTGCCAATGCGTTCGCGATGTCATCCCAATCGGCGCCGTAGGGCAGAAGAATATCCTCTCGTGCAACCGTCGGTTTCAATTGCGGGCCGGTCAGTCCGAGGCGCACCGCCGTGTGATCGGCAGTAAAATAAATTTCTGCGCTCAACCAACCATCCAGATCATATTCGTTCACAAGTTGTGCTCGCTGAAAGGAGGACAATTCTCCCGCGGAAGCCGCTCTTCCAGCAACGTTCTCTGAAGGAATCGCATCCAGTGTCCAGAACCGTCCGGAAGCATCTGCAACGGCCTTCAGCGTGCCATTGAACTTTTGGGCCAAATCATCATTCGACAATGGTTGCGCCAGAATGCCGCGGAGTGTTGTTTGGTCCGCAAGCCTGCGGCGTGCATCCTGTGTGTTGTGAACGACAGGCACCAAGCCAAGCCGCCGGATGGGCTGCATTGCGGGTCGCTTTTCAAAACGGGATTTCTCGGAAAACGCAGCTGCCATCCCGGAGATCGAAACAGAAGATATGGATGCCACAAGACACAGCAACGTCAGGCTGGATTTCATATGGGCAGCTCCTCCCGAAAAGCACAGTTCATAAAAAAATAACATTGAACCCCATCAATTCGCCATTTTGACGACCTGACGCAAAATTGGCAGATTGAATCATCAGCGAGAGGGACAAGGGTTGAAACTCAAAACACCAGCCATACGAATATTGCTGCTGATGCTATCCCCGTTTATCGTGTTGGTAATAATAACTAATTTTGTTATCATTTTTAAATTACCAATCTTCACGCAAATCCCGACAACAACATCCTCGCCCAACACAAACTCCCGCCCGACACTCATTGTCCTTGGAGCCGGCGTCCGGAAAAAAGAGCTCTCAGGCATGCTCAGATGCAGAATGGCCAAGGCACTTGAGCTCTATGCCGAGCATCAGGCTGATCGCGTGTTGCTCTCGGGAGACGGCACCGACATTCACTACAATGAAACGGTTGCAATGCGAAAATATGCGCTTCAGAACGGCATCGTTGCAGACTCACTTCTCACCGACCCGCTCGGCTTTTCAACCTACGATTCATTGCGTCGGGCCATCGAGGTTTTCGGTGTCCGCAAGGCTGTGATTGTCAGCCAGGGGTTTCACCTGGGACGTGCCCTCTGGATTGCTGCAAGTTTTGGAATCGATGCCCGAGCCGAATCGTGTGACGACTCCAACTCCTCGCTATTTTATGACCTGAGGGAAATCCCGGCCAGAACAAAAGACGTGCTGCTGAGATGGCTTGACTTCGCCCCCCGCAGCAATCGTGAAGAAATTTTTTGAGTGCGCAATTACAGCGGTCGCGCGAAAATGGCGTCCTTCCTGGAAAGCAGGTTTCGCGAAAGTCCCTTTCGCTTTGATTCGCGCAGATAAGTTTCTTCAGACACCTTCACAACCCTGACGACATCAGGAAGAATTCCGGTTTTCCTGTTCTTGAGATTCCAATGAGTCACCGTTGCGGAAACCCGGCCCTCGCCCGTAGAGTCGTTCACTTTTGCCAAGGCAGCCAATTCCGACAAACGCTGATTTTGGCCGGGATCCGACGATTCCTGATAAATGGCGAATGTCGTGCCAGGCTTGATGCCGAATTGACGAGCGTCGCTGAAGGTCAACACGACGTTGTTTTCACGCTGCTCAAATACTCCTCCTTCAAAAGGAACTGTTGCCAACCATGCATCAAATGTTTTTCGCGCTGCGCTTTCTGGAGCAAGCTGGGGGGAAGTCTTCATCAAAGCCTGACGAGATTCGAAAAATTCTCGGCCGAACGCATCCAGCCCCGACAATCGAACCTCTCCATTTTTCTCATCATACTGAATGGAAAGCATCAAATCCCATTCGCCTGCAAGATGTGTTTCAGACCATCCTCGCGCGACAATATCCGGAAGACTTTCACCAGCAGCCGCAATTCTCGCTTCGCTTTCAATCGAAACCACAGGTCGCACGGACTGCAATTGCATCAAACGCGCAATAAAGTCCCGACGCCATCTCCGCAATTCGGAGTTCTGCAACACACCCTGGAATGATTTCCCGTCGGCGCGTTCAACAATTGCAAGGGCTGGAAGATAATTTTGCTCAGAGGAAACCAAAAAAGTCTGCGGTGCAACTGAAGGCACTCCGGCTCCATCTGCAGCAAACCGATATTCGGATGGTTTTGCCCCACGTATCCGTACACTCGTGGCGCTTTGATTGGGAGTTTTTGTGCTGTTGTAGATCGCAAATCCATCCAGACCACTGACGGTCAGCTTGCCGCCGGCAGAGTGCAATTCACTCTGTTCCACTTTACGCAAAAAACCATAGGCTTCCCGTTGAACCAAAGCTGCGGTGCCGGTGCCTGGCGACAATTCAAAGCGAAGTGGTTCTTCCACCTTTGCGCTGAACTTCACGGGAAAAGATCTCGGAGCACAGCACTCCTGAAAAACGGTGACGCTTTCGCCAAAGAATTCTTTTGGATATTTGCTTTCAAGAATGCCGTCGCTGCCAGTCATCCCAAGCTCATGAACACGATTGTCTTTCATCCTGCTCATGTACAGGGTTGCACCTGAAATGGGTTCACCCGCACTCATCACTTGAATTTTGACCTTGCCCGTTTTGAAGACTGTAGCTATTCGACGGCCCGACTCCTCATTGGAAGGCACAGCTTCCAATGGCATCGTGGCTATTTCCTTGTCTACGTTCGGCAATGCGCTCTGGCCTAGGAGTTCGTCAGGGAACGACAGCCAGGACGGCACATTGCCCGCAGCAATCGAGGGAGGGCGTTCGGAATTTGATACAACGCCGCAGATGAACCCCGGCAGTCCGCTGATTCTGCAATTCATGTCGAACCGAATTTTGTGGGTAGCCGCACCCTTCATGGATTCGCCTGGATTGACTTCGCCCGGTCCGGCAGTTTCCTCGGAACTGGAAAGTTCCTCCTCGCGCAAAGGGCCAGGCTGTAGCTGCACTTCGTCGGGTGATTGCGCCGTCAATTGACCATCCATGGGCAAATCAATGGCAGAATCTCCTCGCCCTTGCGAAGCTTGAGCCGTCGACTCCGCATCCAAAACAGGCAAGCGAATTTCCATTTCCGAAGATTTCTTCCATGGATTCCAGCTCACACTCGCGCGCCGATTCTGCGAAAGATGAAGGATCTCTGCCGAAGGATCAGACACGGTCAGAAGTGCATTGTCGAGTTCCCAGCGCCTGCCCTGGATTTCAACCGTTCCATTGTGATCGGTCACAAGAACATCCCGATCCTCGAACGAGACCCAAACGCCGGACAAAGGGCCTGCGTTGTCGGTGACACGCACCTTGAGAGTCACCCGGGCGATTGCCAACTTCACGCCCAGTGCACCAGAAGTCGCGAGAAGTGCGGCAATTCCCCCAAGTCCCCACATCAGGCGTGAGTGATTCATGCCGACGAGCCTCCATCTGCTGCCATGTTGCCGTATCTCAATGCATTGTACGACAATCGCCCCACGGGCGATGCCAAGGTGTGGCAGAAATGACTCCCTACCGGTTTCGTTGCCAAATCCACGATAAATATGCAATAGTTCGGCTTTGTTTTGAAAATTGAGTCGAGGATTTCATGACCGCAGCCAGCACACGCCCCGTCCGAGTTCGCATTGCTCCCAGTCCCACCGGTGATCCACACATCGGAACGGCGTACATCGCTTTGTTCAATTACGTCTTTGCGAAAAAACACGGTGGCAAATTCATTGTCCGCATCGAGGACACAGACCAGACTCGTTTCCGCAAGGACAGCGAAGCCATGATCCTCGACTGCCTCCGCTGGGTAGGCCTGACCTGGGATGAAGGTCCGGATGTGGGTGGCCCTCATGCTCCCTATCGGCAGAGCGAAAGAACGCAACTTTATCGTGAATACGCTCAAGTCTTGTTGGCAAAAGGGCATGCCTACCGGTGTTTTTGCAGTTCCGAACGACTGGACACCGTGCGCAAGGAACGCATGGCTCAAAAATTGCAAGGTGGCTACGATCGCCACTGTCGTGATCTTCCGCTTGATGATGTCGAGCAAAAGGTCAAAAGCGGTGCACATTTCACAATACGAATGAAAATGCCGCTCAGTGGCCAAACCACATTCAACGACGGATTGCGCGGCCCGGTGTCGTTCGAAAACGACGGAATCGATGACCAGGTGCTTTTGAAGTCCGACGGTTTCCCGACGTATCATTTGGCAAACGTCGTCGACGATCATGAAATGCAGATTTCACATGTCATTCGTGGTGAAGAATGGATTTCTTCAACGCCAAAACATGTTGTCTTGTATGATATGTTCGGTTGGCAAAGGCCGGAGTTCACCCACCTGCCGCTGCTGCGCAATGCCGACAAAAGCAAGATCTCCAAGCGCAAACAACCCACGAGCATCAATTATTATCGCCGCAAGGGAATTCTTCCCGACGCATTGAGAAACTATCTTGCGCTCATGGGCTGGAGCTGGGGAGACGACAAGGAACTGTTCACCACGGAGGAAATGGTTGAGCATTTCAGCATCGAAAGAATGACCCTTGGCGGGCCTGTCTTCGACCTCGAGAAACTCGCGTGGATCAATGGTCACTATATGCGCCATCTTTCGACAGCCGACTACGTGTCGCATTTGCGTCGTGAGGTCTTCTCGGACGAATATCTCCAGCAGATCGTTCCCTTGATTCGCGACCGCATCGAAAAATTTGAAGACTTCATGGGTGCAACCCATTTCTTCTTTTCGGGCGACCTCAAGTACGACCCGCAACTGCTGTTGCCCAAAGGAAAGAGTGCAACCGACACCGCACAAGCGCTTTCAGATGCACTCGACGCCCTCGAAGTGCTGGAATCGTGGACCGTGCCCGACCTCACCTCGGCCATGGAGGCCTTTCTCGCTGCAAAGAACCTGAAAGCGAAAGACGTTTACATGCCGCTCAGGGTCGCAACAACGGGAGCCAAGGAGACACCTCCCCTGTTTGAATCAATGCAGGTGATTGGCAAGGAAATGGTCCGTCGGCGCATCCGCTGCGCAGTCGCAGCACTTCACGCGCTGCCCGCACCTGCAGAAAACGCAGCGCCAACAGCATCCGCGGAAAAAGGCAAAACCCCGACAGGAAAGAGCTGAACCATGAGTATTTCAAACGGGCCGCAATCAACCAACACAACTGTTTTGCACAAAACCCTTTCCAATGGTTGCGAATGCTATCTGGAACAGGTGGACTTCGCTCCGCTTGTCAGCATGCAGATGTGGGTCAAGACGGGCAGCCTGGATGAAAATCCCCACGAGTTTGGAATGGCACATGTGCTTGAGCACATGCTCTTCAAGGGAACCGAACGATTTCCGAAAACCGGAGAGATTGCCCAACGGGTGGAATCTGCCGGAGGCGACATCAACGCCTACACGACATTCGATCACACAGTATACTACATCAACGCTCCCCGTGAATTTGCCTTTCAGGGTGCCGAATTGCTGTTTGATGTTGTGGGCTCAAGCCTTCTTGATGAGGAAGAGCTTAACCGCGAACTTGAAGTTGTTGTCGAAGAGATTCGCCGCAGCAGGGACAATCCCTCGGCCCGTCTGAGTCATACCTTGTTCAACAAGATTTTCGATGGCCATCCGATGTCGCGACCGGTGATTGGCTACGAAGATGTCGTCAAGTCGTTCAACCGCCGAAACCTGATGGCATTCTACAAAAACTGGTACGTGCCGAACAACATGACGTTTGTCGTCGCCGGCGATTTCCCTCTTGTCGACATGGAACAACAGTTGGAAAAACTCTCGAGCCGACTGCAAAAAGCAAAATTGCCGAATCGAGTTTGGTCGGTGAACCACCCGCAACCCAAACCATCCGCACCGGAATGCACACTGATCTATGGCCCGTACCAGGAAACGCGGCTTCAATTCACCGTTCCTGCGGCACCCTGCCTCGAAGACGAGACAACCCCCGCATGGGACATGTTCGCGAGCATCCTGGGACATGGTGATTCATCACGGTTATCCCACACCATCAAGGACGAGGCGCAGCTCGTCACCGCGATAGATTCGTCCTTGTATACGCCAAGATTTGCATATGGTTTTGCCGGCTTTGGTTTTTACGCACGCAGCGAAACAACTCTTGAAGCGATCACAGCTTCAATCTTTGAAATTGCCCGTCTTGCAAAGGAAGGCCCGAATCATGCCGAACTTCAGCGCGTGCTGACCGCTGCAAAAGCGGAACGCATTTATTCGCGCGAGAGCATTGAAGGTCTTGTGCGAACCGTTGGTGGCAACCTGATGACCAATGCAAAACTGGCATTCGATGACCGTTATCTGGCGGCACTCAGGAAAATCACTGTTGAACAAGTCCAGGAATGCGCTGTTGCAGTCTGCCGTCAAATTGTTGCAGGCCAGGTGATCTGTGTGGCTGCGAGCAATGAGGAACATGCAGCGACAATCAATGAAGCAAATTTGAAAAGCACAATCGAAAACGCTGCACGTCGTGTCGATACCTACTTGAATTCCAGGAATGGAAGGTTGACGGACACGAGTCCTGCCCTGACGCCGAAGCGCGAAACGTCCATCCGGAATCCAAATGTGGTTCATCACACGCTCAATCTTTCACCGAATGTGGAGATGAGCTTCAACACTCGAATTTCGAATCGACTCCCTGTGACAAGCCAAGTGCTGGTGTGGCGCTGGGGCCAGCATGAAGAGCCGCTCGACAAGGCCGGCCTCAATTCCATCGTTGCGCAAATGCTCACGCGCGGCACCGCCCATCAGAGCTACAGATCGTTTGTGACGGAACTTGAAGACATGGGGGCTTCGATTAGCGCATTTTCGGGACGTGATCTTTTTGGTTTGCGCCTGGATGCCTTGAGCGAAGTTCAACCACGCGCCCTCAAGATGCTGCTCGACTGCCTGACTTGCCCTGCCCTCGCGTCCGAACAGCTTCAAAGAATCCTCCGCGAAACGGAAGAAGTGCTTGTCGCTCAAAAAGACAGTCCAGGATCACGACTCAGCCGATTGTCGGGCCCTCTTTACTTCGGCAATCACCACTACGCACGGCCTGCACTCGGCACACTAGAATCATTGGCAAACATCACGCTTGAGGACGTTCAACAGCAGTGGCAGCGTCTGTTGCTGGCAAATCGGTTCGTTCTTTCTGGTGCAGGAAATTTCGACTCGGAGGCGACCTTTGAGATGGTTGCAACCGAACTTCAGCAAATAGCCCAGACACGTGATGAACGTCTTGCCGCTCTTGGCGCATTGGTTCCTGCGACGGTCGCTTCCGCTCCGGCGCGCGATCCGGGAATCGGTTACGACGAACTGAACCGGGAACAAGCACATATCAGCCTTGGAGTGCGTGGATACACACTTGCGGACAAGCAACGGACAGCCCTTGAGGTGGCGTGCGCCATTCTCGGCGGACAAGGTGGTCGATTGTTCATGGACCTGCGCGATGCACAATCGCTCGCTTACAGCGTCGGTTGTTCGCAGTCGCCAGGACTCTTGGGCGGAACGTTCACCGCATACATCGGAACCGCCGCGGCAAAATCGCGCCAGGCACTCGCAGGCCTCAAAGCCCATCTTGAGAAAATAGCTGTTGAACTGCCTTCGAACGAAGAATTGATGCGTGCAAAAAACTCGCTGCTCGGAGCCCAAAGTCTCGACAGCCAGCACCATCATTATCAGGCGACACAATTGTCGATGAGCGACATTTACGGACTCGGCTACGACAATTTCCTGGGCTTTAGAGATCGAATCGAGGCCGTGACTGCGGAAGATGTTTGTGATTCCGTTCGACAGCTTCTCAAGTCTCAAGCCCCACGCATTGCTGTGGTCGGGCCTGCCAACACCTGGGTTCCGCAGGCTGATGACGAGTTGTGTCGGTGGAACTTAGCAGCAAATTGAGAATTGAAAATTAAAATAAGTTTGCCACTTCCAAGTTGTTTCAAAACAGACGAGCGGGCAGTCAACGCCAGAGCCAGATTAGCGGGCAGTCAACGCCAGGGCCAGATTAGCGGGCAGTGATTGCCAGGGCCGAAAGAGCGGGGATGGTGGTTTCAATCATTCCATTGGAGACTTCGATGACCTGACCTTTGCAACGGCCACCGAACCCGCGAGGTTTGTCGCCGCTGGAAACGAGATCACAGTAGGTCCCATCGCGAAGCGATGTGCTCACCCGGATTGCAACAGGTTTGGGTTCGATATTGACTGCAAACCAACCCTTGTCCTGGCGTGAGAAAGCGATTTGGCCACCTTGGGATGCACTCCACCAATCCGAAACACCCGCTCCACCCACAGCTTTTCTGAATTTGACCAAAGCCAGGACGCCATTGTCGCGGTGTTCACACACCCAACCACTCTTTCCACAACGTGTTGTGCCATCATCTGCGTACACCGGCAGAGTTTCGCCTGTGGATGTCACAGGTGGTCCTTCCGAATCGTAACGGAAGTCGTAGCTGCTCATGATGGCCACGGAACCATAGTTGAACGCAAGCAGGAACATGTTTGCAAGTGAATGAACGGCACCATCGCGGTAGGTCAGCACCCAACCGCCGCCGCCATGACCGCGCTGATTGTCGTGATTGTCCGTAAAGACAACAGCCTTCTCGGGAGGCAAGAACCCCCAGCCTTCGCCCATCGTTTCAAGTGCAGAAATGTTGCCCCGACGAAACAAGTTTCCGAGCGTAAGGCCAACACGGAATTCGGTGACCGAGCCGTTGTCGATATATTCGCGCGATGCAATCGGCTCGCCGCCCTGATCGATGACTTCCTGAAATACAAAAGGAGACTTGTTGAGCTTGGCAACAATCGCACCAACATCGGTTGTCGAGATGTGCTTTGCCGCGTCAATTCGGAAACCGCGCACACCAAGGTCGATTTGCTCATTCAAGAAATCTGCAATTTTCGTGCGCACCGTTTCTGCGCCCGTGTTTAGATCGGCCAACCCCAAAAGCTCACAGTTCTGCACTTCCCAGCGATCCTGGTAGTTGCGGATCACGCTGTCGGAATAGCGGCCACAATGATGAAAGTCTGAAAAAGAGAAAAGGCCAGGATAAGTATACCTTTGATACTGTGATCCGGCAGACCCGGCTTCCGATTGATTGTACGGAAGCGTTTGAGCCATGTGGTTGATCACCGCATCGGAAATAACGTCAACACCGGCAGCCTTGCAGCGGCTGACCATGTCGACGAATTCCGCACGGGTTCCGCTGCGGCTTTCCAGGCGATAGCTCACCGGCTGATAGCGTTGAAACCAAGGACTCCCGGGCATGAGACGATGCTCTTGCGGCGGAGAAATCTGGACTGCATCCACTCCCGCAGGGCCCAGTACGTTTTCGCATTCCTTTGCAACATCAGTCCATTTCCATTCAAACAGGTGAACGAAACTCCCGATTTCCGGAAGCGAGCGGATGCGAGCAAAGTTGGCACGTTCGGTGGAGATGCGAGAACTGGTGAGGCTGGAAGAACTGGACTGCGAAGGGCCGCAAGAGACAACGAGCCAACAGCCAGCCATCGTCATCAGGGATTTTTTGAAAACTGACTGCATAATGCTTGCCAATTCACTTCCCCTTCAAAGTTAATCCAACAAATACGTTCGGTTACCGCAAAAGCAACAATTGTTGTCCGCACACTAGATCACTTTTGGTCTGCCGGCCAGACTTTCGTTTCAATTTTTAAATTTTCGCATACCGGGCGACGCAGAATTCTCTCAAGTACCTGAAATTACTTGGATGTGTGGTTTTTCAAAAAGCTTAAAAATGAGGCGGGAAAATGTAAATCAACAATGCCCCCGGATGAATCAAATTTCCAGTCGCAATGTTCCTTCGCGTTCCACGTCCTCTGGCGCCGAACGTACTGCCACGTCAGAGTCGCGATTTTCGCTTTCAATTCACCAACAAGAGACTCTGCTGAAACTGGAATGCCATTCGCCTTGTCATTTTTCACAGACTCAACAAGCGCCGAATCGATCTCCCGGTAGCCAATGGCCTTGCCAGCCTGGCTGTTGAAAAACTCGTCTCCCCAACGTTGGCGCAGGATACGGACTTCCGCAATCCAGCCGCGGGAAAACATTTCATCCAGTCTGGAATCGATCCGGGTCTTGAGTGCAGCGTCGGAACATTCGATGTGAACAACGTAACAATTTCCGAGCAATTCTTGCTGATTCAAGGGTTGTGAATGGCTGAAAAGTGAATCGGGAGAGACGCCCTCGGGCAATTGAAAGACAATCTCCAGAGCACGCTCGATGCGGGTCTTGTCGTTGGGATGCAATTGCCCTGCACGGGTCGGGGCGAGTGCCTTGAGCCAATCATGCAACAATGGCCAGCCCCACTCCGCAGCACTGGCGCGCAACATGCGGCGCAACTCATCATTCCTTGGCGGCAATGGATCCAGTCCATGCAAGACCGCACGCAAGTAGAGACCACTTCCACCGACGCAGATCGGCATCTTTCCAAGCGCCGAAATGTCGCGGCATTGCGCCCAAACAAATGCAGCGTATTCGGCTGCGTCGATGCTTTGCAAAGGGTCGAGAATATCGACACCCCGATAATTGTAACGCTCCAGCTCGTGGGGCGGCGGCTTGGCAGCACCAACGTCCATCCCCCGATAAAATTGAAAGGCATCACAGTTGATGAGTTCACATTCAATTCGATGCTCAACTGCCAACATCTCTGCCAGGCGATGCGCAAACGCGGTTTTTCCGGACGCGGTGGGCCCGATCACAAAAATGCCACGTTCAAAGAAACTGTTCACCGACGCTCCAGGGAAAACAAGTCAAATTCGGGCAAACCATTGGGCGACATCCTTGGATGTCCAACGGCGCCACACAGGTCGCCCGTGCGGGCAATGGGCAAAAAAATCAACTTCCAGTCCGCGCAACAGCAATCGCCTGACCAATTCAGGGTTCATGGGATCGCCGCTGCGAACAGCACTGTGACACGCGACCGTTGCGATATGAAGATGAAAGATTTCCCGCCGGGAAAGATTCGCGGGCCGAACTCCCACCTCGAGCCACTCCTGGCTCTGGCGCAGCGCGCGCTGCAACAATGGATGGGCATCTGCCATCGAGAATTGCTTGACGGCAAGCAAACGCGAGACAACGTCATCAAACAACATCGAAGCTTTGCTGATCTCAACCTGGGTCGGCAAACTGTGCAAGGCAACGCTTTTCCCGGAAGGCAAAATTTCGATCTCGAATCCGAGGCGAAGCAGGTTCTTTTCTTCCTCTTTCAGGACTTCAACCACTGGCGGAGGCACCGGGACAGTGAGCGGAGCCAGCAAAGACTGGCGCGCAAGACCATGGTCGCTTTCAATTTGAACTGCCAACTCTTCAAACAGAATCCGCTCATGAAATGCGTGCTGGTCGACCACCAGCAAATCGTCTCCAGCGTCAAACAGCAAATAACAGTTGTTGTATTGTCCCAAATAGGTGGCGTTACCCAACGGGCCTGCGGAAGCATCATTCACCGTGTTTTTCTGATGCACATCGGCCCTTGCGTTTCCAAGCGCATCATTTGCGAACAGTGTTTGAGCAGGCCTGTCGGAAAATGCAGAGGCATTCGCAGCTCGGGGAGCAGACTCCGCAAGAAAATGATTCCCCGGATTTGAAGTTCCGGAAGGGATGCGGACAGAAAGATTTTGTGGGATTGATGGACCTTGGCCAAACACTTGTGAAACATCCGCTTGTTTGAGTTCCATCGCCGACCATTCGCCGCGACGCGCCTCCGCGGGCACGCGAACGATGGTCTCGGCCGTGGGCAACGTGCTGAGCATCTGGTTTTGCGTTGTTCGACGCAAGTCAGCCTGCAGTGCAATGGTCACCAAATCCTGCACAAGCGCCGGATCGGTGAAGCGGATTTCTGTTTTGTTGGGATGTGCGTTGACGTCCAGCATGTTGGGATCAATCGAGAGAAACAACACGCAGGCAGGCACAAGCCCCTTCATCGACATTCCGGTGTACCCAGATAAAACGCCATTGCGAACAATCCGGTCCTTGACGAGTCGACCGTTTACAAAAGTCATGAAGTAGCGCGGCACGGGCCTGGCCAAATCCGGCTTTTGCAGAAAACCTTCAAGCCTGAATGAGCCTTTTTCATAATTCACGGGAACATATTCAGAAGCCTCGCTGCCAAGCATGGCCTGGAAACGCTCAAAGGGGGAAGTCGCCGACGCGACCTTGAAGACTTCCCGACCATTGTGACGCAAGCAGAATCCAACCTTGAAATAGGCCAGTGCCATAGACTGCACGAGCTCGTGAATATGTCCAAATTCCGTGGCTGTTGAACGCATGAATTTTCGTCTGGCCGGTACCGTTGCAAAAAGGTCGCGAACTTCGATCTCGGTACCAACCGGCATGCCTCGAATGGATGAATCACATTTCTGACCGTGATTGACTTGAATCTGGGTTCCAACGGAATCTTCACTGCGGCGCGTGCGCAGGATGAATTCCGAGACTGCCGCAATGCTTGGCAGCGCTTCCCCCCGGAAACCAAATGTCGAAAGGTGCTGGAGATCGTCGAATTCACCAATTTTGCTTGTGGCATGCCGCTCCAGAGCAGCCGTTGCATCCTCGCTGCTCATCCCACACCCATCGTCAGAGATGCGAATCAGCTGACGACCGCCATCGATGAGCTCAATCTCAACGCTCTGCGCGCCGGCATCGAGAGAGTTTTCCAACAACTCCTTCACCACGCTCGCTGGACGCTCAACCACCTCTCCGGCCTTGATCTGGTTGATCACATGCTCTGGCAGTTTGCGAACCACACCCATGACACACCTCACCTTGCACGACGCTCAAGCTTTGATAGCCTGTTGGAACAGGAAACTAAAGTATCCACGGAAGGAGCTCTTCACAATGTCGACATCAGCCTATGCCGCCAAGCCTTGGGTGCCTTTTTACGCCAAGGGAGTCCGCCCAGACATCCCCAATATTCCCTACGAAAACATTGGAGCCCTGATCTCGAGTTCCGCCCAGCGGTTCGCGAATCGGGATGCATTCATCACGTGCCTGGCCAACGGCATGGAAGGCAAAATCACATTCGCGGAAGCGGAGCAGTACTCAAATCAATTTGCTGCATTTCTACTCAAAGAACTGCAGCTGCAAAAGGGTGATCGGGTCGCGATCCAGATGCCCAACTGCATTTGCTATCCTATTGCGCTTTTTGGAATCCTGAAGGCCGGTTGCGTTGTGGTCAACGTCAACCCTCTCTACACAGACCGCGAAATGGAGCATGCTTTCAACGACAGCGGTGCCACGGTGCTGGTGATTATCGACATGTTCGCGGACAAGCTGCCACGGGTTCTGCCCAAGACGGGCATCAAACACGTCATCACCGTCAGCGTTGCCGATTTCTTTCCTTTGCCATTGAAATTGCTGATCAAGACTCTCCTCAAGGTCAAAAAACAGGTTCCTGATTGCACGGTGCCGCACCTTCCTTTCCGCGAAGCGCTCGCGGCAGGACAAGCGCGCATGCAGCAAAGCGAAAATGCTTGGGCGCGCGCAGGTGGAGCGGGCCAATCGGCCTTGGCATTGCCAAACGTCACTCTCGATGATCTGGCTGCGTTGCAATACACGGGCGGCACAACCGGTGTGAGCAAGGGTGCGATGCTCACGCATCGAAACCTGCTTTCAAACGTTTACCAAATTCTGGAATTTGCGAAGGTCGCAATATCGACCGGCCAGGAAACCATCATCACAGCCCTGCCTCTGTACCACATCTTCGCATTCACGGTGAATTGCTTGTCGTTCTTTGAGGAAGGCGCGACAAACATCCTCATCCCAAGCCCACGCCCCATTGGCAATCTCAAAAAGGCATTCTCCAAACACGAGATCACCTGGATGACCGGAGTGAACACATTGTTCAATGCCTTGTGCAATGAGCAGTGGTTTGTTCAGAATCCACCCAAGAAGATGAAAATGGCCATTGCAGGTGGAGCTGCCCTGATGTCGGCAACAGCCGAAAAATGGAACAACGTTGTTGGTTCGCCGGTGATTGAAGGCTACGGTCTCACCGAAACAAGTCCCGTGCTCACCTTCAATCCAATTGGCAGCAAGGTCAAAAAGGATTGCATTGGTGTTCCAATGCCCTCCACCGAAATTCGCCTTGTCGATGACAATGGCGCCGAAGTGAAGCAAGGCGAACCAGGCGAACTCATCGCACGCGGCCCACAGGTCATGGCCGGCTACTGGAAGCGTCCGGATGAAACGCAAAAAACCATCAAGGATGGCTGGCTCTACACGGGCGACGTCGCAACCATGGACACAGAGGGTTACTTCAAGATTGTCGACCGCAAGAAAGACATGATTCTTGTATCCGGATTCAACGTTTATCCCAATGAAGTTGAAGACTGCATTGCAAAGCACCCCGAAGTCATCGAAGTCGCGGTCATCGGCATCCCCGACGGAGCAAGCGGCGAAGCGGTCAAGGCATACGTTGTTCCACGTTCGCCCAACCTGACTCAGGATGCCTTGAAGGCGCATTGCAAGGAAATGCTCACGGCGTACAAGGTTCCGCGCTTTGTCGAGTTCCGCAAGGAATTGCCCAAGACGCCCATCGGTAAAATTCTTCGCAAGGATTTGCGTGCAGAATTTCTTGCTTCCCAACAGCCCAAGAATGCCTGAAAAATTGCTTGAACCGCAGAATGCAGAGTCATGATTGAAACCTTCCACGCGCAGGGCTTTCTACTCGCAGAACACAAGGTGTTCGAAAGCCTTGCGCAGGTTTTGCTGGATTCAACCAACTGCGGTTCAAACAAGCGTTGGAGTATCGTGTGTGAACGCAAGGAGGACCTCCTTGCCGTGCGAACCCAAATCTTTAGCCTGCTTCGCCAAAGACAGAGCGAGACAAACCCTCAAAACCAGCTCAAACAGTGGGCTGGCATCAGTCTCTATACACCCGACACGTTGGTGCGAAATTTCTGCCTGACTCTCTCACACAACAAGGAAAACCTTGTCGGCCGGTCGGCGCACAGACTTTTGAATTTGCCTTTCATTGATGTTGTTGAGCAGGAAAAACTGGTCAGGCTTCTTTTGTTGAGACTCGGCTATGCGCTGAGTGACGTTGCGCCTCTGGCAAAACAGATTCTTACGCTGTCGGACACACCGTTGCCGGCAGATGAGACATTTCTGAGCTTGCTGCTGGAAGTTCAAAGCCAAAACCAGACCCACAAGTCCATTTCAGACATTCCCGACAATTCTCTCAGAACGATTTGTGTTGCATATCAATTGGCGCAAAAAATCTTGTCCTCCCACTGCAGGCTTCAGTCGTTTGTATCTGAATATTGGAATTCAACATTCAAGCAGAATGTCCTCGCGAAAATCGAAGGCGCCCCCGACCACGCGGACTTTCTCTTGCCAGGAAAATTCTTGTCCGATTCGCTCCTTTGGATTGCTGCGCCGGAATATTCACGCAACGCCAACAGCTCCTATCGACCTGGAAATTTTCAGGCGGCCTACATTGATGCTCTGCGCGATGGTCTGTTTGAATGTCGACGCATTTGGCAAGAACACAACCCCACCTCCTCTCTCACATGGTGGGCACGCAACACGATAGAAACCACCGAAGTCACATGCACAGAGAAGCGGGCGAAAATTCAGGTCATGGGTTCTTATTTGGCTCTGGATTGGCGGTTCAACATGCTGGCCGGAGAAACCGGGGAACCAACCCAGTATCTGTTGGCAGACCTCGACACCCGCGCACTCAATGTTGTTCGTGCGGACGGCTCGGGAATTCACAACCTGACGCCTCAGGACTTCGATCTCTCCGCACGAGAAACCTCTCAGGATAAGGAATGGAAGAATCCGGCCCTGGATCGGATCAACACGTTGCATGATGAATTTCGCAAGTTCTGGGACAAGCTCGAAGTCCATGGAGAACTGATCGACGAAGCATTGAAAAGGTATGAGCTGAGCCCGGCACTGCGCCAGCACGGTGTAACCTTTGAATTGATGTTGCATCGATTTTTCGACAGCGAAAGCTACACATTCGCAGTCACCGACCGTCTGGCTCAGCTGCCGCCGGCTCTCGCGCTCCTTCCGGGTCTCGAGGTCCCCACAAAATTTGTTGTACTTGGCGCTCCACACTCGACCACCGCTCCCAGTTTTCATCTGCGCCTGCTCAACGCCGTGTTTCATTTGTTGCGCAGCAAGCAGGTTGCTCTTGACCCGATCGCATCCGAGGAATCCTATCGTGGCTATTGGCAGTCCATCCTCGCCCGGAATGCCGAAGTTGTCTTTTTGATTCGTGATTCGCGACAACTCGAGGACTTTCCGGATTATTCGCGTCAGTGGTTCCTGCCGCCCGAAGAAGTTCGCCTTTGGAAGGGCCCGATGACGTCGGCTTCAGCGTTCGAAAAATGGTTGGGGGACAAGCACAGGCTGCACGATGAACGGTGGCCACGACTGCTGAAAAGCGAACCTACACCAGATGGAAAGCATAAAGTTGGAGTCACTGCATTCGAGGATTACGTTGAGTGTCCTTTGCAGTACTATTGGGAAAAACTGCACGGCATCGCGCAGGAGTCTGCTCCTGCATTGCAACCCGACCCGGTCCTCACGGGACAACGCGCACATGCCGTGGCTGAAACCTTCGTGCAAGGTCTTCGGCAAATGTCATTGCTTGATGAAACAAGGCATGCGAACGAGACAAACGATTGGGTGAGTTTTCTTTTGAAAATCAGGGATGGGTTTCTGGCGACCCGCGAATTTCTTTCGGTGGACATCGACTCCTGGTGCAAGGCTTTTGCGGATGCCCTCGAACTCGACTCCATGGCAAATCCCAAGGCGCTGCGGGCAAGACTGATGATCGATGAACTTGCCGAGGTCGTTTTCGCAAAATCCAACGACGGAAAAGATTCGATGCTTTCGCCGATCAAGCGCAGGCTCGTCCGCGAGTCTGTCCGCAGGGCGTTATGGAAACTTGTGCATTGTGAGCTTGTCGTCGACGAAGCAAAAATGATGGGAACGTCCAACACCATCCGGGCTGCATTCATCGAAAAGCCCATACTGTATGCCATTCATCCCAATCTGATCCTCACGGGTCGCATCGACAGGGTCGACTCTCATCCTAACGGCGACAGGATCATCGACTACAAAACCAGCAAGGTCAGCAAAAAGGATCCACCGCTTGTTCTGGATCCCAGACTTTCCAAAAGCACAAACAAACTGAGTGTTCAGGGAGGCATCTACAGCCTTGCCTGGGCCGAAAAGAATGCTCTCGATCTGCAAGGTGCCGACAACGAACGGGTTCGAGGTGTCAGCGCATTCACACTCGTTCGTCTCAAGACCATGGATCTCGAACGCAATCCTTTCGCAACCTTCGCTTTCGATTCTCCGATGGTTTTCAAGGACGAGACATTTGACTCCATGCATGCCGAATATTCAAGGCGTGCAGCTTCACTGGTCGCAGGTGATTTTTCGCCTCGCCCGCTGACGAGCAAAGTCTGCCTGTGGTGTGCGCTGCAGGATGTTTGTCCCGCCAAGGGTCAGGTTGGTGGAGATCCAGAATGAAAAGCAAGTCCTTGAGTCCGGAACAGGAAAAAGCAGCGTTTTTCCCGCAAACATTGATTCTCCCGGATGAAGCCGGAAAACGTCACCTGGTGATCGAGGCTGGAGCTGGTGCAGGCAAAACCACCCTGCTCACCCGCAGGGTCCACTGGCTTCTGTGCGCTTCTCAGCAAAAATGGCGACTGTCTGCGGCTCAACTTGTTCTCGTGACGTTTTCAAAAGCTGCCGATGAGGAGCTGCGCAGTCGTGTCGAAAGCACAATCCTCAATGCAGGACTGGCCGACGAAGAGGCTCAAAACATACTGAGCCGACTGCACATCTCGACCATCGACAGTCTCTTCATGCAGATTGCCGGAAATCTTTTTCCATCCTGGTGGGAACAAACCAAAAACAATCTCGATTCAAACACACTCACTCAATGGATGCTCACAGAACAACGCTTTCCGCCGGCCATGACCCTGGTTTCCGAGGCGGAAATCATTCCCGAGGTGAGTGAGGAAATTGTCAAGATTGTCGAAAAGCACGCCATGAATCAGGAGAAGGAAATCGAGATTCTCGATTTTGTCCTTTCCGGAGCCTTTCAAACTTCGGCCAGTTTTTCTCCAGCCAAGGCAATTCATCCTCGCCACCAGGGGCTCGAACGCATCGCTTCAACCATGCTCCACGAAAACATGATCCGCAGTGATGCACCTCCACTTCGATTCGCATTGGAAAAACTTCACCCCTCGTCGCTTCCGCTCATCGATCTGCTTCAGGCAAAAGCGCGTGAGTTGTTCTATCGACGACTGATGCACGGCCGGCTCACGCACAACGACAGAATGCTTTTCCTCCACCATTTGTTGTGCATGTCGGAAAAACAGCGGGAAAATGGTTTCTTTGGCCTCGCACAGGTGCAAAAGGTTTCGCTCAATTGTCGCGAATTGATTGTCGACGAATACCAGGACACCAACCAGCTTCAACACGACATCCTCTCATCGCTGATCGATTCGAGGGATGGGCGCATGGTTGTGGTTGGCGATCCCAAGCAGAGCATTTATGGTTTTCGCAGCGCGCACGTGGGCGTTTTTCAACGACTGAAGACTGATCCTGCCTGGAAACTGATCGAATTGACGCAGAACTTCCGCAGCCATCCCGAATTATTGCCGTTCATAAACCTGCTTTCGGACTTGACCTTCGCTTATCGCAACAATCGTATCCCCGAAGAATTTCACAACACCACTTTCGCAATGACCGCGCGACAAACCTACGTGGGTGCAAAATCCCTGGATGCAGGACGAAACGAGTCAGTTGCTCTGGGGGAAATGGAAAGTTCGCAAAAAACAAGAGTCATGCTTCTGGGAGCTTCCCTCAACCGCCAGCGTGCAGCCGACACTTCGCTCCTCGACGACGCAGATCCCAATCGTTTTGCAGCCTGGGCACTGGCGCGTGAACTCAAGCAAATTTCCCAGTCTGAAAATGGATATGTGTGGTCGCAAATGGTGGTGCTGTGTGAAACCAACAGCCAGGTTCTTGAAACGCAACAGAACCTGAGTGATTTTGGAATTCCCTGTGTTGCCAAGCTCAGCAAGGCAGTCAATTCGAACCAGGACAGCGAAAAACGCAGCGAAGATATCGGTTTGCTTTTGGCAAAATGGCTCTCCCAACCCATCTCGGGACTGGAATTCTCTCAGTTCTTGTGGAGCGGATGGCTGCAACTGTCGCGCGAGGAGACCTCGGCATTGTTGCAGGCCTGCCGCGACGGCAAGATCGGCAATCAGTGGGTGAGTGACGGCGAACAGAGGTTGAACGAAGCCAATCCGGAGGTTCGGCCCGAACACGAAACAAGCCCGATGTTGCCGGAAGTCTGGCTTGCCTGGATGAAACATCTCTCTGAATGTCGTTCATTGGCACGTCGACATTTCTTCGCGGCTTGGCAGGTATTACGCTGGGGATTCGGTGAACATCCCCAAAACCTGGAAATGGAAAACGCAGCTCTGGCGTTGCATCAAGCTCTTGAGATTTGGTCCATCCGACAAAGCATTCAAAATTCCGGTCTCTGGCCAGGCGAGTTTCTGATGTCGCAACTCCAGCAGCTTCGACTTGCCCAATCCCGAAGTCATCCGGAGCGCGACGAGGTTTCTGTTTGCACTATCCACGGCGCGAAAGGCCTTGAATGGCCGGTTGTCGTCTTTTGGCCGCACGCGGCACGCGAACGGCAGGCGCAGAATTTTGTTCTCAAGAGCAACGAAGAATCAACGTTTTTGAAGTGGTTGGCGGAAGACAAGGAATCTGCATCGCTGGTTTCATGGATCGACAATCCAAATCCACCGGTCGACCGGGTTGCAATCGCTTTGGAAACATCTCGCGGCGAACAGTTGGTGCGCTGGAGTACGGACCTTCAGGACAAACTGGAACAGGATTTCGAGCGGCAGCGTGTCTTCTATACTGCATTCACCCGTGCACGCGAGATGTTGATCCTGATGTCGCCAGCCCTTCAGGGAAGAGCACGATCCAACATGCGCGACAAACTCTTTCGCCTTTGCAAGGGAGATGCGTTCGAGCCGGCTGAGTTGAACATCAATGGACTCGAATACACCGTCCTCGCGACCTTTGCCGACATGGCGTTTGACCTTCGCAAGGAAAAAAAGCGCGGTGCAGTGCCCCCACCTCCCTGGCGCGGTCTGGAAATTGAAGCAACTCCAAAGACCCAAGACTGGCAAGGTCTCGTCCGCATGCAGGATTATTCTCCCGACTGGTTGGCAGCGGATCCGGATATTTGCAGTCCAGTGAAAAAAACGCATCAGGACGATGCCGAACTGCAGTCAGCAGAATACACTCCAATCGAGACCATGCTTGCAGAACATCAAAACAAAGCCACAAAGACTCCCTGGCGGGCCGAAGTCGTGACGCAGGAAATTGACGAGGCTGTGGTCAGAGTTGCTCAAGCTCCAGTGCTGCACCCGGACACAGACCCTGTTCTCAGTTCGGCTGAACAAGGAATGCGTTTTCATGCCCTCATGGAGCACAGCGATCCGACCAGCATCAAAGGCGGCGGATTCCTGCAACGCATGCTCTCCTCTGCAACGGTGCGCGAGCATGAATTGGAAATCTGGAGCGCCTCGGACGAAGAAGAGGACAAGCTTCAGTTTCGTCGCGGCCTGGTGGCGACCCGCCGAAAAATCATCGACTTGTTTTGCGTACTGGAAGCACGAAAATTTCCGGAAAATCTTTGGAAAAGCCCATGCATCCTGAAAAACAGCAAGGAAATTTCAACATTGAGGCAGCAACTTGAAAACCATGTCGCTGCATTTCCGCAATTGCATTTGGTCATCGACTTCAAGACCGGCGCTCCATCGGAAGAGCACATCGATCAGATGGCCGAATACCTCGCCTGGATCAGGGAAATTCTCAACACACAACCTGCACAAATCGTCAATGACATTCATCCGACGACGTTGTTTACCGACCTCGTCAGACCTCTCGTGGGCATAATTTACTACACATCCCTCCCCCCGACCGACAACCTGCACAACTTTGCATCAGCCCTGATTTCCGTCGACAAAAACGCGTCGGTTCTTTTTGTCAGTCCTGAATAACAGCTTCTTTTTCCGACATGACTATCGGACAATGAATGTGGGTCGGGACACCACCCACGGATTGGGGATTCGTGATGTCGGCACTTCGAAACTTTGCTTCGGGCTTCGGAATTCTGATTTCAGCAATGCTCGGCACCACCATGGCTTGGGGCTCGGAGGGTACTCCGGTGCGCTACACCAAGGATGCATCCCAATTCTGCTTTCCAAAACTCAGTGCCGAGGATCAAGTCAAATACTATTCACGAATCGCAAACGTGGGAGCCAGCTATACGCACGGCTGCATCGGTTGCGACCAGAATGCAAATTTGCGTTCCTATACAGACCTGACAAACGATCAGCTTTGGTTCAGAAGAAACTATCTCGTCCACTTCCTCGCCAACGTTCAGTGGAAGCAGGAAGGATACGGTACTGCCGACAGGCTTGCCGTGCTTGAAAACGATCCGAAAAACAGACCGGCGGCACTGATTCCCGACTGGTCGCTGCAGCGCGAAGGCTACACGGGTGAATGGATCTATGACATCCGCCGGGATGTGGCTCATTTGAGTGATCCTGCAATGTCGCGCTGGCTTTCCGAGAACACCGCCTATGGCAGTGCCAAGGACCTCGTGGGTGGCCCCCTGAATGTGCGCGACATGAGTCGTGCTCGCACCGGCCAACGTCGTGGGAGCCTTTATCAGACTTTCCGCAGCAATGGTCCAAACGATCCAAACGCTCCACGTGTGATTGACCTTTCACTCGACGGCGGTCGCATGCATGATTTCTTCGATGCTTACGTCAGCCCGGACATCATGATTCCGCTGCAAAAATCGAAGTGGACCAATCCAGTGTTGAGACGCAAGGCGATCGACGCTGCCGTGGCCCACGTGAAGTCGCTCAATCCTTCGTTGATCATGGCAATTGACGCCTTGTTTTGGGATTCGGTTTCGCACGCATTGGCATACATGCGTGAATCGAAACCCAACAGCATCGTGGTGAAAGCCTTGCTGAACATCATGGCTATGCAGGACAAAAACGGAGTGACGTTCGACGAGACGCGCCGCTTCAACGTCTCTGAGGATTTTTATCAGGTTCTCAAAGGAATCTCGCAAGACAACCAGTATGGACCCTCGATTCCCGTGCTGGTGGCACGCCTCATCAACAATCCACTCGAAGTCTTCGCGCAGAAGAAGTACGAGCCGGTATTGGGTGCAGTTTTCGGACAATACCTTTCAACCATGACGGGCCAGAATTTTGGAGAACAATTGGCACTCTGGCTGCGCAGGATGTCGACTGCCCATTCAAGCCTGGGAGTTCTTTCGAGCGAAGGCTATTACGACTCCGAGAGCAAAACGACCTATTCTGCGGAAGAGCTCGAATTCATCCGCCAGGCAAACGAAGAGTTTCAGCAGTTGACCGCCGAGAAACTCGAAGAAGCGGGATTCAAGGCAAAAGGTCTGACGCCAACCGATTCCAACAGACCCGAGCCTTCAACCCAAAAATCGGGCGGGGGAATTGTTGGTGCAATCACAAATTGGGCCATCCTCAAGGCTGTGAAGGATCTGCCACTGTTCATGCAGTCGCTGGAACGGGCGATGCAGTATGAAAACAGGGGAATCCGCGCGTTGACGTCGCAATCGGACAACAACGTGCATCTTGTGAACGTCGACAAGTTTTTTGAGAACTTTCCATATTTCCTGAAGCCGGAGACAATGCATCCGTCCGTTTTCGGCTCCAAACAAATGGCTGGCATGATCAACAAAGCGGTTTGTCAGAGTGTGGGGCAACAATGAAAAACACGGGTCGGTTTGTGTTTTGTCTTGCAGCGTTGATGATTTCCTTGCCTGCAGTCGCGGGCAACCGCAGCAAGCGCGGCAACAAACAGCCAGCACGTGACGTGTCGGGAGCCAATGATTCAACCCGCGCCGTCGGCGTCGTGGACGTGTTTCTTTTCAAGAACCGGGAAATCTCTCAGCGATGCACCGCGACGCACGTGGGCAACGGCCTGATGGTGACGGCCGGACATTGTTTCCTGGGATCCTGGGATTGCAATGACGCGCGCGTGTCGTGGGAGAATGAAAGCTTCACATCGCGCTGCCAGTACATCGTTTACAGCAACGCCAGCGAGTCTTATTCCAACGGACGAGAAATTTCGAACGACTTGACAGTCTTCAAGATCGACAGATGGCCTGAAGCGGTCGTTTCATTGTCTCCGGGCATCAAGCCCGAAGACAAACAGTTTGCAACGAGCGCCGTCGCAATTTCGAAAAACAAGAGCAGCAATTCGACATCCACAAAGACTTCGGCACCTTGCAATCTCGTTTTTGGGCCGGTGGTCAACATCTTTTCACAACCCAAACCTTCCGACACAGCCAAACACAACTGTGAGCTGTCGGATATCTCGAGTGGATCGCCGCTGATCAACACGAACACAAATCAACTTATTGCGATCCATCAGGGAACCAGCCTGTTGCCTGACCTGGAAAGTTCTTCCAGCGACATCGCGACCCAGCTGATTCACTATGCCAAGATCATCGCTGATATTGATATCCAGAAAGCGACATCGCTGCCCGATGCCATGCCTTCCAACATCCGCATCGGCGGCTTCGCGGGCGAAGTTTTGAGCACGGGAATCAAGGAACCTCTCAACCTGCGCATTGCCAACGTTCAAGCCAAGTCGGGTCAGACCACAGTTTCATTTTCTGTTCACAATGGCCTCGACAGCGTGATTGAAGCCGTGGGCAGTGATGGTGGCAAGATCATCTTCGCCGGACCTCGCCGCGCCGGCCACGAGCAACGATTTCGTCTGAAGGCTCCGGTGAGATTCAACCTCACAAGCAGCCGCGGCGGCATTGCTCCCTTGGCATGGATTGAAGACATCCAGAGTCCGTGAATTTTTTCAGAAACAATTCTGAACTACTGCCAGCAAAGTGTTGTCGAGGAAACGGAGCACTTTGGAATGGTGTATTTGATTGGGCTCGAAAGATTGCCAGCAACATCGCGATAGCGCATGTGGAATTCGGCATCGCCTGTGCCACTTGAGGGAAAGACAATGTCTCCATCTTTGAGAATGCGATATTTGGGGTCGGGGCGCGGGGGAGTGGTCGCAAGTGCAGTTCTGCATCGTGTGTAGGAAGACAATGGCGCATTTGCAACAGCAGTCGAAGCTCCGCCGATGATCCAGTCGTAAATCGTGAGACCCACCTCTTCATAGTGCATCGCACCGTTATCTTCCAATTTGCCAATTCGATTGAGGTCATCGTGGAATATGTACGCATAGATTCCACCCAAAAAAGTGGCGTTGCCACCTTTCAAGCCGTTTCGGTTCTTTTCGTCATCTTTGACGGTAGGATCCGTCGAAAAACCAAACTGGATGCACGTTCCTTCCCC
>JBMSQQ010000039.1:0-30511 GCA_049423385.1 Silvanigrellaceae bacterium
AACCAGCCACTGAAACGATGTGATTCGGGTGTGAGCGATGGCAGCGGAAACTATGGTGACAATGGCAAATGCAGAACCACCCAGACCAACACGACGACAACAACCACAAACGTGAACACAAATACAAACACCACCTACAACTACACCTATTACCAAACCTATGGTGGCGTGCGCATGGTCAATACCCGTGGTTGTCGTTACGGTGCGGGTTGTTACGACCGCTGGTACAACATGGGAACGACCTACAATTACAGTGGTGCAAGCACATCGACCTCGACGTCAACAAGCACTTCCGTGAGCAAGAGCACATCTCTGAACCAGGCGATTGTGGGTGTGCTGACCGTGCCTTGGCTGAGCCCGCTGGACGCAACAGCTCAGGCGATCATGAAGCGCGCGCCTGGTTCTGCATTCCCCTCAGACAGAAAAACGATGATTGGTTTGCGCATTTTCGGCAACGCCGGCAAATGGAAGATCGAAGATCCGGAAAGCGGACGCAACATCATCGTCAACGCGAGCGACTTCAAGGTTGCCGACACCAAGGAAGGTTTGGTGTATGAAATCCCGGCTTCGATGTTCTTGTCCAAGACAAATGGTCAAGCTGGGTTCACTGAAAGCGCCCGCATCACAGCGCTCACTTCGGATGGTTCGATCGCCAAGGCCAACGGAGCAGACGCAAAGACTTGCCTCCACAGCATGAACGGCGGAACGCACAACGTCAGCCGCAGCGTCACGACCTATTCAAGCAGCAGCTCATCGAACACAACGTACAACTACGGTGGTGTGTATTACCGCTACGGCTATTATGGAACGAGCTACTACACGAGCCCGCTGGTTCTTGACCTGAAGGCGAACCGCAAGCTCGAGACCATTGCTCCCAACATGAGCAACGCCATGTTCGACCTGCAGGGCAGTGGCCTGAAGCAAAAGGTGGGTTGGATCGCCAAGGACACCGGCTTGCTGGCTCTGGACCTCAACGGCAACGGCAAAATCGACTCCGGTCGCGAACTGTTTGGTGATTTCACCAAACTCAAATCCGGCGGCCTGGCATCGAACGGCTACCAGGCGTTGGGTCAATACGATTCGAACAAGGACGGAGTCATTAACAGCAAAGACAAAGTGTTCAGCAAGCTTGTGCTGTGGGTCGACGGCAATGCGGATGGAATCACCCAAAAAGGAGAGCTCAAGTCGCTGTCCAAACTTGGCATCACAGGCATCAGCGTCAACTACGAGCAGGCTGCTTCCGACGAACGCATCCAGCATCGTGACAGCGTGAAGAAAAACCTTGTGCTGTACAAGTCACGCTACTTCGGAACCAACTGTCCTGAAAATGGCTGTCGAAGCTATGATGTTTACTTCGGCTTCGACGACCTCACCCAGCCGGTTGCAGCAAAATGAATCGGCAGACGCTCCGGACATGGACGTCCGTTGCTTGCGCAGGCTTTCTCACACTTTTCAATGTGGCCTGCGGAAGCAAAACAAGAGAAATCCCCCTCCGGGGGGCTTTTCTTGTTGAGGGACAGCTTGCATTCATTGAAGCCGTCCAACAGAAAGTCAAAGCCACTCCGCCCACTTTTTCATGGGTCGACCGAAATGGCGTTCGCCAGCCATTGAACAACGTGAACTTCAATGCCACAGATGGAAAGTTTTCATTCGAGTTCAAACGTGAAAACCTGATTCGAAAAATGGGTTATTCTCTGCCTGAATTTACCGCCCTGATGGGTTCGGCGAGCCCGCTCGAACGATTGTCGAGCCTGGGATACGATCAGAATGAAACAGGCTTCATCAGGCTTGAAGCCTACTCGGAAATCAGCACCGGCAACTCGGGAGAGATCTCCTACTACACGCAAAAAGTCTCCGGGCTTCCCATGTCGGCAAGTTTCAGTACAAGCAGAAGCCTCTCCATGGGCAATGAACCCATCCAGACCGCAAAGGTGGGGGTCGTGAAAGTGATCGTCAAGGACAACAAGGGCAACCCCGTTGAAGGTGCAATTGTGAACGTCATCCCGCTGAATGTATTTGGCGGCAAGACCTATGACATCAAGCCCTATGACTTTCGCCTCCAGTCGCCCTTCACACCCGTGGCGAATCATACCAATGCACAGGGCATTGCCTATGCCTGGCCCGTTCCATTGGGCACAGACAAACTTTCGAAGTTTCAAATCGCAGCAAGCCACATCAACTACTGCACGCAGACAAGCGCCCCCGTTTTGCATGAAACAACACTGCAAGCGACAACCATCACGCTGGTTCCATGCGACGAAACACAAACAAAAAATCTCGAAGTGGATTGGGATGTGGCATTTCCCCCGTCACTTTTTGTGCTTTCAGAACCCAAAGGCACACTTCCCGCAGGAACGGGCTACACAAACCAGGAGCAGGTGGAATTGCTGTTCACAAACAAGAGTGCGCTCCTGAGGGGTATTACAGTCAACGTCCATGAAGGTGATTCAACCGAGAAGCCGGTGGTGATGTCGCAGGATATTTACACATTTGCCGAAAAACTGGTGATCGATCTCCCCGGCACGTTCAACAACGGTACAACCGCGAGCGGACGATTTCTCATCAACCTGATGGCGAAACTTTCGGATGCCGACATTGCAGCCGGAAGAAAACCTTTCTCGAAATCGCTTACGGGCAACAAAGGGGTTTTCAAACTCAATGCTGCCGTTCAAAGTGAATTCCAGGTGATTGGTTACAACCAGTTCCAAAACATCATCTCGGGAAACACAGACAGTACTTTTGTTGTAAAATACACAAAATGTGCACCAGGATACAAAATCGGTGTGGTGATTTCAGCCGAGGGAAAAAAGGATCCAGCTGTGAACTTTGTGGCCTGCGACAAGGCCGGAAACACATTCAAACTGAGCGAAGTGTTCAAGGGCTTTACGAAACAACCCGGCAACAATGTGATTCAGTTTTTTCGCACCGACGAATTCCAGAACAAATCACCTGATGATGCAAGCATCAACCAGACAAATCGCAGGAACATTGAAATTGACTATGGAACACCAGACCCGACAAAAGCAACCCTCGGATCGATGATTGCCGTCGTGCCAAAAGACACCGTGGAGAAATTGAAACCCGATTTGGTCACCGATGCTACCATTGAAATCACAAATGCAAACTTGTCCCAGTATGCCTTGATGTTCACGGTCGATGCTGGCACATCGACTTGTGAATTGATTAACCCGTTGGCAGTTGAGAACATGGACAACCCAGACAGCAATTCCGGTCGTGGCGTGAGTCACTTTTATGTGGGTCCGACAAAAAGCAAGTCGGAGATGAGCAACGCAGCAATCACGTGCTCCAGCACGAGCAAAGCAATCCTCTCAGGGGACATTGTTGAATTTCCGACCTCGCCTTCGGAACCTGCAACCTTCAAACTCACGTTGTTCGACAAGGCAGGCAACTTCACAACCGGCACTGTTTCGATTCCAGCATGCACTCCGACTCCAGCAAACCTGGACGAAAGAGTGTGTTGGAAAAACCCCTGAATCTCTTGCAATCGGGTGATCCGGTTGAAAACTGACTCCCGATGCAAACCGTTTCTGGACACACCAACGAAACAGCCTAAAATCTCTTCAAGACTGCCAACTCGGGAGGATCTTTGTTCGCGCGCAAAACATTGTTTCGAGCCCTGTTTCTGGCGCTGTGTTTGGCGACAGCCGGGGAAAGTTTTGCCCAGGATTCAAACAGCGAAAACAAGGATGCCGCAACAGACACCGTCAAACGCAAAAAACAGAAGCCGAAATCCGAGGGAAAGTCAGAAAGCAAAGCCGATTCAAGGTCGGAGAACAAGTCTGACGGGAAATCGGAAGGCAAAAGCGAAGGCAAGTCCGAAAGCAAAATCGAGAGTGGTGTCACTGCAACAGAATCTGTCAGCAGCTCCGCAAAGGGGCAGGTCAAGGGTATCGTCGATGGAAAACCTCGCTTCGACTGCAAGGAGTTCACTGATATTGCGGTTGGACAAAAATTCATCGTTGAAGGAAAAACACCGGGGCAAATTGCCGCTTCCATCGAAGTCATCCAGGTTGCAAAAAACAAAAAAACAGCCGCAGCCAAAGTTCTCAAACTGGAACCGGAATTCGAGCTCAATGAACTGCTCAATCTTGCTGTCATCCGTGAAAAGGACTTCAACCAACGCTACAGCGAGTCAAGCCTCACGGGATTTGTTGCTCCGGAGGCTCTTGTTGGAATCAACCAAATGTTTGGCTTCCACTTCAACCTTCTGAATTACACATCTCCAGCACCGAACCTCATCACGGGTGTTGCACTCAATCAGGATATCATCGTGCTGGGACCAACCCTGGAATTCTTTTTTCCAAAAAGCCTTGCGAATGGAACATTGAACAAGTTTGGCCTTCAATTCACTTACACCCAGAGTATCCCTCTCTCGATCGTCGGCCGGGTTGGCAGCAGCGATGAGGTGCAAACCCTAAAATCGACCTCCACCGACGTCAGGTTCGCGATGCTTTTCAAGTCAAAGGCGGTTTCAAAATCGCTCGCGAATTATTGGGCATCCCTTGGATACGAGATTCTCGATACAAAGGCGCAAATCGACACCAGCGTGGGCTCCGGAAACACCTCAATCGTGTTCCAGCAAAAAGGGTTGGAGATGGGTTTGGGAGGAGACTTCTCGCCACTCCCCTTCTTCTACCTCGGTGGCGAACTGCTCGCAGGAGTTCCTCAGAAATACACGGGAACGGATTCAAGCAACACATCAACACGCGGTGGAAACTGGAATCAGTACAAGCTTGGAGCATACAGCGAACTGCGCTACCCGGTGGGGCGGCTCAAGACGAACATTTTGACAATTCAAATCAAGGCTGGTGCAACCTTGGACCAGGTCGACGTTCCCAAGAACGGCGTCACCACAAAAGAAAACCTGATTGCCCCCCTGTTTGCCCTCAAGCTCGGTTTCTTCTCTGGATAGCAGCCAAAGCCACCGTTTTTTAAGGAAATTATAAAAACCCTGAAGTTCCTCAACTTTTTCGAACCTCCGACCGATCCAAAGAGAAGGTGTCGGGGGTGACTATGAAGCTCCAGAAATCGACCAATCCAATGCAGAAAGCTGGCAATGGCCAAACACTTGCCTTGTCTGCCCTGGGATTATTGGCGTTTTTGGGTTGTTCAGGCAGGGTTGTGTCGAGTGACGGCCTCACAGGACGTTCGGATTCGGGACAAACATTCAGGAGCAACCAGGCCGCAGACGCGAATCCAGACAAGAACTCCGCTGCACGTCCCATCTCCCTGGTGAGCCCGCCGGCAAATGAAACATTCCTCGAATCGATTTCGAGCGCCGTGGATTCTCCCGGAGCAACTCACTATCGGGCCGGAGTGGTCGATGGGAAAGACGCATCCTGTGCCAATCTGACGATCTTCAATAAAATATCCGAAATCCTGACGCTTCCGCTCGGAAAGGCAGGAGAAAAGACGATTTGCCTTCAGCCGGTCGTGGAAAACGGAGGTTTTGGACAAGTCAGCAGTTTCAACCTGACAAGAAAAGAACTTTCCGGCGATGGCCCCGAACTTATTCTGGAAGGTGTTCCCCAGTGGTTCACAGCAGCAACAAATACATCGATGAGCATCATCAGCCAGGACGCTGTTCAGTTCCGCTACAGCTTCACCTGGACTGCAAGCACATCAACGCAGTGCAAGACGCTTGAAAACTTTCCATGGAAACCGATCGGAGAATCGATTTCGCTTAAATTTGAATATGACGGTCCATGGCTGCTGTGTGCCGAAGTGCGCGACCGCAATGGTCGCAAAAGCCAGGCCCCCAAAGCCTATAGCTGGACTCGCGACACTGTTTATCCGGTCATGAATCCTTTGCCCTTGCCAGGCCAGCCAACAACGGAAAGTGAATTCAACTACACAATCAAAGGCAACCTGGTGGATTTCTATCAATACGCCTTGCTGGAAGGAAAATCGTCCTGCACGGGAGCGAGTTATTCGTCTTCGTATCCTGTGAGCAATCCACTGAACCTGAAGATTGGCAAGGATGGAATTTGGACTGTTTGCGTCATGACAGAAAACAAAAATGGAATGCGCCAACAGGTTCCCTTTTCAGGATTGATTGAAAAAGTCAGTCCAGTGGTTGTGACTGTCACAAATCCTGCCACACCCGCAGCGACACCTGTCGCAACAGCGACCGCCGCACCGGTGACCAACCTCAATCCTGTTGCAAAAGTGTCCATCGCTGCGGTGCAAGTCAACCCGAGCAAAACTCCACTGTCGACAACCCGCAAATTCAATATTTCTGGAACAGGTGTCACCCACTACAAGAGCTACACGGCGGATTTTTCGACAACCTGCCCTGCCAGCGCTCCAACTGCTGCTGCCACCTTGGTGAATTCACAACTTTCGGTTTCCTTCTCGAGTGGTGGAATCAAAACCGTGTGCATCTGGGGAATCAACCGCTCTGCCAGCGGCGTCGACACGGTTCAAGCAACTGCAACCTGGTTCAGGTTCTACAACGACACCAGTTATTCAACGATTGGCAAGAGTGTCACCAATCCGGTTGCCTTCACTGCAACACAAGCAAATCAAACCTGCAGTTGCCACGATCTTTATTTTGAATCGGATTGGCGCAACCGTGCGGTGTCTGTTTCCGGCAGGCTGCGAAACGACTCAATGCCCGCGTCTGGTTGGATTGGCAAGGACACCCAGAAAGCGGGTCTGATGGCATTCCTCGCAACCATTTCAGGTTACCCGGTCGACATGCCGTATGTGATTGTTTCACCCTGACGTTCAAATCAACTCAGGTTCATCTTGAGCTTCAAATCAACCGATTGTTCATGTTTCTTTGTCTGTCCGTACAGCAATACACATGTTCATTTATTCGAAATCTTTATAAAAATATTTGCAAAACCAGAGGCTTCGATTGTTCAATGAACATGGTTGGAAGACAGTGCAAAAAAGAATCCATCCATGAGGGCATGATGAATTCTAAGAAAGACACGGCGAACATCCCCTTTGGGAAAATCTTGAGCAGGGTCATGAAGGATCGCCAGTTGACGATTCAAGCGATTGCCAATCTTGCCGGGGTCAACAAAAGTGTGGTCCACGGCTGGATGACCGGCACAACGCCCCATGATTTGCTCGCCATCGGAAAGTTGTCGCGTGCGTTGGGCATTGGATTCCGCGAACTCCTCCTGGGAGAAGCAGAAAATCCGGTCACACTCTCCGCATTGGAAGTTCAGTTCGATAAAGAAGAAGTATTTGATGGCGTGTGCGAAGTCAGAATCCGGCGAATCATACCCAAGATTGGATAAATTCCCGGATTCAAAGTCGACACATCTTACACAACGGGCAACGCCCAATTTTCAAGTGTATTTTTCACGGTGGACAGGAACTTGCCACTGTCCGAACCATCAATCACCCGATGGTCGAAACTCAACACAACATGACATGTTGTTCTGATCGCAATCGCGTCGTTCACCACAACAGGCTTTTTAACCATCGCACCGATTCCCATGATCGCAACCTGAGGCTGGTTGATGATGGGTTGGCCGATGATTGTTCCAAATCCGCCGAAATTCGAGATCGAAAATGTCCCGCCCTTGACGTCGTCCGGAGCCAGTTTTTTGTTGCGGGCTTTGCCAGCGAGATTCTCCATCTCGCGGGCAAGACCAACGAAACTGCGCTCGGTGGAGTTCTTGATGACCGGAACGATGAGTCCCCAATCCAGAGCAACCGCAATTCCAAGGTTGACATCTTTTTTATACACAATGGTGTCGCCATCGACGCTCGCATTGACAATCGGAACAGCCTTGATGCCTTCCAATGCCGCATGCATGAAGAACGGCATGAAGCTCAACTTGAAGCCGTGGGTTGCCTCGAACTTGTCTTTGAACTTGGCACGCAAATCAACAATCTTTTGGATGTCGATTTCAATCACGCTCGTGACGTGCGGACTGGTGCGCTTGCTCATCACCATGTGTTCGGCGATCTTCTTGCGCATCTGCGTCATCGGCACACGCTCAACCCGCACACCATCAGCTGTGCCGGCAATCAGGCCACCCGTGGAGTCCACAGCTGAACCCGCAGCAGTTTTGACCGGTGCGAAAGCAGCTTGAGCTGCAGAAGCAACCAAACCACTTCCCGTGCCTTTGGCCGCTTCCATGTAGCTGACCAAATCCTGCTTGTTGATGCGACCGTTCTCTCCGCTGCCTGCAACCTTCGAGAGATCGATGTTGTGTTCGGCAGCCATCTTGCGCACCAAAGGACTGCTCTTCACGCCGCGATTGGCATCGTCAAGTGCATCATCCTGTGCGGCTGGTTGTGCAGGCGCCTTCTGGGCTTCGGGCTGTGCAACCGGCGCTTTTGCAGCTTGTGCCTGAGGTGCTGCAGATGGTGATGCAGCTGCCGCCGAGGCACCCGCACCGGATTCATCGACAATAGCCACGACGGAATTCACCGCAACAACACTTCCTTCGGCAGCAAGCACCTGAACCAGGACACCGCTCACCGGAGAAGGAATTTCCGTGTCGACCTTGTCGGTGGAGATTTCAAAAAGAATCTCTTCCCGCTGCACCTTGTCGCCAACCTTTTTGTGCCACTTGGTCAGCGTCCCCTCGTTGATGGACTCACCCATCTGAGGCATCAAAACATTGGTGGCCATGATCGTCTGTTCTCCAATCAGATATGAATCGCGTGACCCTTGGCTGCATGTGCAGCTTCCAGAATCGTTTCCGAGATTGTCGGATGCGGATGAATGGTGTGAGCCAACTCATCGATCGTCATCTCGAGATTGTTGCCCAAACTGAATTCTGCAATGAGTTCCGTCGCCTTGGCATGCACAATATGCACGCCAAGAATTTCGCCGTATTTCTTGTCGGTGATGATTTTGACGAACCCGTCGGACGCATCTTCGATGCGAGCCTTGGCAATGGCGGAGAACGGGAATTTTCCAACGCTGTATTCGCGTCCTTCCTTTTTCAGATCCTGTTCGCGATGACCAATGCTGGCAACTTCCGGATAGGTATAAATTGCACCGGGGTTGGTCAGGTAGTTGATTGGCGAACGCTTCTTGCCGCAGATGATGTCCACTGCAAACATCGCCTCTGCAGATGCTGTATGTGCCAACTGCGGGGTCGGTATGATGTCACCAACGGCATAAACATTGGCTGCTGTCGTCTTGTAGGTTTTGAGATCAACCGGGATGAATCCGCGCGCATCAGCCTTGATGCCAACAGTTTCCAGACCGATATCTTCCGTGACAGGAGCACGACCGACGCTGATGAGTGCTTTTTCGTAGACGCGTGGAGCCGCCTCGCCTTCAACCTGAACCTCAACCTTGCCACCTTTGGCAGTGATGCTCTTGACCTTGACGCTTGTGAATATTTCAACGTTTTGTTTTTTGAGTGCCTTGGCGAGTTCCGCCGCAGTCTCGAAGTCTTCTGTCGGAACAAGCTGTTCACTCATTTCGAAAATCGCAACCTTGGAACCGAAGCGACCAAAGCAAGACGCAAATTCCGAACCCACGACACCGCCGCCCAGAATCGCAAGGCTTTCGGGAACCTTGTCGATGTAAAGAATGTGGTCTGAACTCAGGATGTCCTTGCCGTCGATCTTGATGTGCGGCAATTCGCGCACCTTTGATCCTGTCGCCAGGATAATGTTCTTCGCAGAGATCTTGCTCTTGCTGCCATCGGCCGCGGTCACTTCAACCTGTCCAGCACCAGCCAAACGGCCCATGCCACGAATCACATCGACCTTGTTCTTCTTCATCAAGAAAGCAACGCCGCCATTGACGTGCTTGACGATCTCGTCCTTGCGCTTGTTGACCTGCGGAAAGTCGAGGGTGATTCCACCTGGTTTCTCCGCACCGGCGATCTTGACGCCGTAGGACGCAAGCTTCGCGGCTTTGTCGAACATCGAGGCCGAGTGCAACATTGCCTTGGTGGGAATACAACCCACATTGAGGCATGTGCCGCCAAGCCAATCCTTCTTTTCAATCAATGCAGTCTTCAGGCCGCTTTGTGCACCATGAATCGCTGCCACGTAGCCTGCGGGGCCACTGCCAATCACGACGAGATCATAAGATGTGGACATTTTAACTCTCCTGCGCCATAACACGCGGGCTTGGGGCGCCCAGGCGTGGTAGATAGCTGCGCCGACCCGAAAAGGCAACTGATGCGCTGGATTGCAACCCATGAATTACTCCCCAGTTCCCGAGTCTTTTATTCACCAGTTGATGCTGAGGAAGATCCCTCTGCGAATGGAATTCACGACGTCCGCGAGCAAGCTCGAGGAGCTGCCGCCGGGAGATGTGCCCGAGTTGGCCATCGTGGGGCGGAGCAACGTCGGAAAAAGCTCCCTGCTTAATTTTATTGCAGGACAAAAACAGCTGGCACGTGTCAGTTCGACGCCAGGACGCACGCAGCTCATGAACGTTTTTGACGTCGAAAAGGGAATTTTTCGGGTCATCGACCTTCCGGGGTACGGTTTTGCGGTCTCGCCGCGGGAAACCCAGGCTCATTGGGCCGGAGCCATGCGAACTTTTTTTGAGAAAAGGGAATCGCTTGTCGGCGTTTTGTTCTTGATGGACTCGCGCCGCGAGGTCAACCAGGAGGATGTCGACCTCGTTCATTGGTTCCAACAGCAAAATCTCACGGTGCTGCTGATTCTGACAAAGTGCGACAAGCTCACAAAAGCCCAGTTGGGACTCATCATCCGTCAACGCAATCAACAACTGGGATTGCCTCCTGGAATGGTCGTCACCACCAGCACAATCCAAAAAATGGGTCTGCCGGAGATGATGAGTGGCCTGGCCGGACTCCTCCAGGCTGACCCGCGCGGCCCATGACCACTCCACGCAGCATGAAGAAAATTCGCCGCAGAGGTCGAAACACTGCACGTGGCTGGCTTGCCCAGTCTGTGAAAACCTATCTGCGTGCACTGGAGTCAACGGAATCACAAAAACCACGCAGCGAACTCTTTGCTACAATCAACGAACTGGTTGGGCAGGTCCTCGCAGGATGCGAGAAATCGCCGCGCAGCTCTGCCCCCGTCAGTGCAATTCTCAACGAAACGGTCGAATGGCTTGTGGATGAACTTGGGATCGACGAAACGGCAAGCCGCAAGGCACTGGAAAAGCGAAAGTCGGCAGCCACAGCAGATGCGGCCCAAAAATTTGAAAGTTCTTTCAAAGGTCTGACACCACTGAGCCAGCTGACACCCAACCCTCCCGTTTCCTCTTGCCCTGTCCTGAAACGTGATGAGCATGGTGAACTCAATGCCGAATCGGTGGCACAATTGAGGGACTATCACCCGGAGATTGTCCTGATATCTCCGCAAATTCCGCCAAACACCGGAACAATCGCGCGACTGTGTGCAGCCTTTTCCTGTCGACTGCACCTCATTGAACCCATCGCCTTCGACGTCAGTGAAAAAAGTTTTCGCCGTGCCGGGCTCGACTACTGGCAGTTTGTGGAACTGTACGTGCACCAGGACTGGGACCATTTCCTCGCACTGCGCCCGAACAGACGTATCGTCCTCGTCGAAACGGGTGGGCAAAAATCGCCAAGCCAGTTCGAATTCGAGCCGGGAGACCTTCTTGTCTTTGGCGCAGAAACTTTTGGAATTCCACAGAACATTTTAGCCCAGTGTAAAGAAAGCCAACGTGGGCAGCTTGTAACAATCCCCATGTTTGATCGTGGTGTGCGAAGCTTGAACCTGGCGAACAGTGTTTCGATTGTCGCACATTGTGCGTTGGCACGATTGCACGAAGGTTCGCCGTAAAAGTTGCAAAGATGGGAGACGCATTCCATGCGGATCGGCTCACGTCCCTTTGTGGAACGTGGTTCATATCTGGCTGCAGAGCTGCTGACCCTCGGTCTGGTCATTCTCTTTGGAATTGGCCTTGCCCATTTCGTTGCCGCAGGCAGCGAGCCGTTCACGGAAATTGTCGAGGTCAGTTCGGATCTTCGCATGCTTCCGCACTACGCCGGGTTGTCGCTGATGCGCAGCTTGATTGCCCTGACAATCAGTTATTGTTTTTCGGTTCTCTACGGAACCATTGCAGCACGCAATGAAAACAACGAACGGATCATGATCCCTATGCTCGACGTGTTGCAGAGTCTGCCTGTCCTGACTTTCCTTCCAGGTTTTGTTTTGGCTCTGACAAAATTTTTTCCGAACAGTCGATGGGGACTCGAACTCAGCTGCATTTTGATGATCTTCACAGGTCAGGTCTGGAACCTGGTGTTCGCATATTATGAAAGCCAACGTGGGCTCAGCCCGGAACTCAAGGAGTACGCCTCCGTTGCAAGACTTTCTTCGACCGAAAAACTCTTCCGCCTGGATCTTCCCAGTGCTTTGGGTCCGTTGGTCTACAACGGCATGATGTCGATGGCCGGAGGATGGTTTTTCCTCACTCTTTGCGAAGGTTTCGTGCTTGGCGACAAAAACTATCGACTGCCAGGACTTGGAAGTTTTCTGAGTGTGACATTTGAGCAGCAGCAATATGCCGGATTTGCCACTGGCTTGTTCGCTTTGGTGGTCATGGTTTGGGGTGTGGACTTTCTCCTCTGGCGGCCACTCATCGCATGGAGTGCACAATACCGGGAAAGCCTGGATTCCGATGTGAATGAGCGTTCACTGTTTCTCGAGTTGCTGAGAAAATCCAAGGTCTCACAAAAAGTGATCTCTGTGATCCGGGATTTCATTTCATTGTTCCTGGAGCTCAAACATCTCTTTGCCAATATTTTTGTCAGGGTTATGCCTGAAGAGAAAACCCAGGAATCATACCTCGCACGCTGGCAGATGATCACAAGCCCAACCAAACTGCTGGAAGCAAAAACCAGGGCACGCCTGGGCGAACAAATTCGCGCCGTGGTGCGCTGGCTTTCGGGATTTGTTGTTGGTGGAATTGTATTTTTGCTGCTGCCGTCCTTGCCAAACGTGGCGGCGAGCATGGCCAGCGTGACACGCGCAGACTGGCTCGAATTGACCAATGCTTTGGCTCTCACGTTTTTGAAAGTGCTTGGCGTGATTATCCTGGCGACCCTGTGGACTGTGCCGGTTGGGCTCTGGATCGGCAAATCACCTTCCGTGCGTCGCGTGGTCGCACCCATCATCCAAAATCTTGCCGCGTTTCCTGCTCCCGTGCTTTACCCGCTGATTGCGATGACTTTGGCAAAAGCAAACATCAATCCTCTGCTCGTCGCAACGCTGCTGATGACCATAGGCAACCAATGGTACATGCTGTTCAACATTATTTCAGGCGCAAGCCGGATTCCCCAGGAACTCATGACGGTATCACGGGTGTTTCGTTTCAATCTCAAGGAACGGTTTCTGAAGCTCTATTTTCCAGCCATTTTTCCATCGCTCGTCACCGGATGGATCACCGCAGCAGGCGGAGCATGGAACGCCAGCATCGTCGCCGAAATTGTCGATTTCCCGGGTGGGCGCATCCGCGCACCGGGCATTGGAGCAGAAATCACCGAAGCGACGACCCACGGACACTATCAGCGTCTGGTGGCAGCCATCATTGTCATCACAATTGCATTGATTATTCTCAACAGAACCGTCTGGCGTTCATTGCATCAGATGGCATCGGAGTTGAAAATCCAATGAATGAAAACACAACTGAAAACCACGACAGGCGGAATACCGTATGCTGAGCCCATCGAAGCATCTTCATGCCGACCTGCGCCCCCACAAGGAGACGCGTAAAAGCAATGTCTCCGTGCGATCTTTGTGCAGGGATTTCGTGCGTCCGAACGGAACTGTTGTCACGGTGCTCGAAGGCATCAATCTCGAGATTTACGACAACGAATTTCTGGCAGTGCTTGGAACTTCGGGATCAGGAAAATCGACTCTGCTGCGCTGCCTCGCAGGTCTTCTCAAGCCGACCCGTGGAACAGTTTCCTTCGCCGAACCGGAAGATCCCGAAGACCCTCTCCTCTCATTTGTATTTCAATCGTTTGCTCTGTTCCCGTGGCTGACAGTCAGGGAAAACGTCGAGATTGCGGTCCGCAAACTGCCCAAGAATGAACGCAATGCGCGCGTGGACGACATTCTCGAATTGGTTGGTTTGGCATCGTATGATGGAGTTTTCCCGCGAGAGCTGAGTGGCGGAATGAAGCAGCGCGTGTCGTTGGCCCGCGCGATGGTCGGCGAACCTATGGTTCTGTTTCTCGATGAGCCCTTCAGTGCACTCGACCCTTTGACCAGCGAATCACTCCGCGCAGAAATCGGCCGCCTGTGGATGCAACCCGATCGCAAAATCCGCAGCGCTGTTCTGGTCACACACAGTCTTGACGAGGCGATGCAACTCGCCGATCGCGTCATTATCCTGCAAGCCAACCCAGGTTCAATTTATCGGGTTTTTGAGGTCAACCTGCCACGTCCCCGCAATCCCAACTCGCTTGAGTTCCGGCAGCTGGAAGGCGAGCTGGAACGACTGTTTGGTGAACTTCAATTGGGTCGAATGCTCTTTGAGCACGAGGAAGATCATCATCCGCCTCACCTGCCATCCACCTCGGCGACGCCATCTGCCGATCAGGTGCAGGGCAGTGTTCAAACCTCGCCCCAAACAAACGCCTCAGAATCGAGCAACGTTTCAGGAGTCGATCGTCCTCGCCGGGTGAAACCCATCATCAACACGAGCTTGGTGTTGGTGGAAGGTTTGCTCACGCGATTGGCAGAAGAAGAAATTGGCATGGACCTCTACGACCTCGCCGATGAACTGGGACAAAGCGTGGACCACGTCATTCCCGCGGTTGCCTCTGGAGAATTGCTGGGACTTCTCTACACACCCGGAACCCGGCTCGTCCTGACGGAAACAGGGCGCAGTTTCGCCAAGGAGCAGGACCCGATGCTGCGGCGGGCAGTTTTGAAAAATGCCTGTTTGAATCTGCCGCTGGTTGCATCCATCTATGAGCTTGTTAAAGGAACACAAGGCCAGGGACTCGAGAAGAGCATCGCACTCGAACAGATTGTGATGATGCTGCCCTTTGAAGACCCCGACCTGCAATTCGAGGCCTTGCTCAAATGGTGCCGCCACGTCAATCTCATGAGCTATGACGCGGCGAAATCATTGTTGTACGCCGAGGATTGAAACATGAGCCGCAAGAAGAACAGCGGTTTTGAACAGAACAGACCAAACCCGGAGCCCAGGGGAGAATCAGGGCGGAGGATGCAATGGTGAGCGAAAACTTTTCGGCCATCTTTCAGGCGAACGCTGCATTTGTGGAAGAGATGTTCCTCAAATACCGTGAGAATCCGATGTCGGTCAGTGAAGGCTGGCGGGCTTATTTTGAAGGATTCCATGAGGGATTTGAAACTGCGGTCAAGTTGAGACCAGCAGACACCCACACCAATGGCAACGGAAATGGCTTGGCTTACACAAATGGAAGTGCGGCCACCGCCGTTCCTGCCGACCAAATGGTCTTCGAAAGCAGAGCCGCGCAATTGGTGAACGCCTATTGCACATTCGGCCATCTGCAGGCGAACTTGAACCCCTTGGGAATCGAGCCTGTCGCGCACCCGGCATTGGCTCTCGAAAATTTCGGCTTCACCCAGGCAGACATGACGCGAACAACCGCGGCAGGAATGTCAATCGGAATTGAACCCTGCTCGTTTGGCGAACTGCTCGCTGCACTGACCCGACGCTTCTGCGGGACAGTGGGTGTCGATATTCAACACATTGCAAATCCAACCGAGAGAAATTTTGTTTACGCCGCTCTCGATTCTCTCACCCAACCCGCGGATGCTAAAACCCAACTCTTTTTGTACACGGAACTTGCCAAGGCCGATGCCCTGGAAAAAACCATAGCGACAAAATTCATAGGCAAAAAACGCTTTTCCATTGAAGGAGCAGACGCACAAATCCCCGCTCTCGAAACTGTTTTCGACGTGGGTGCAGCTCTGGGAGCAAAAGAATTTGCGGTTGGCATGGCCCATCGTGGAAGATTGAACATTCTCGTCAATTGCATCGGCAAGCCCGTTGAACAACTGTTTGCCGAGTTCGAGGGATATCCGCACGAAGCACTGCGCGGTGATGGCGACGTCAAATATCACGGTGGCCACGAATCAGAGCGCACCACCCGAAGTGGACATAACATCGGCGTTTCCCTTTCGTTCAATCCGAGTCACCTCGAATTTGTCGACTGCATCGTCATGGGCGAAGCTCGTGCGAAACAAATCAAGCATCACAACGGCGACAAGCAGGCCGTGATTCCCGTCGTGCTGCACGGCGATGCTGCGTTTGCTGGTCAGGGCGTCGTATACGAAACCCTTCAGATGATGAACCTCGACGGCTATTCGGTTGGCGGAACAATCCACATCGTCGCCAACAACCAGGTTGGATTCACCACCAATCCAAAAGATGGCCGCTCGGGATTGACAGTCGCCGACATCGGCAAGACCGTTCAAGCTCCCGTCTTTCACGTGAATGCGGACGACGTGGATGCCGTCCACAACGTGCTCAAACTGGCCACCGAATACCGACAACGCTTCAACAAGGACGTGATTGTCGAACTGATTTGCTTCCGCAGACATGGCCACAATGAAACCGATGAGCCCCGTTTCACGCAACCCCTGCTGTACAAGCGAGTGGACGCAAAGCAATCGCCTTACGAACAATTTGCCTCGAAGCTGACTCAGAGCGGTTCGGGCGAACCATTCACAAGTGAATCGTTGCAGGCCATTTATGACAATTTCAAATCTTCAATGAACGCAGCCTATGATCGCGTGAAAAACGAACACATCAAACTCGAGGAAAATGCTCCGCACCGCGGCTTCGACAAACTGCGTCGCCACGTGACAGCAGATGACATGCTCAAACCTTGCAAGACAGCGGTAAATGAAAAAACGCTCAAGGAACTGGGCCGCAAGCTGATTGAAACACCCGAGAGCTTCACTCCGAACGCGAAGCTCGCACGTATCATTCTGGCTGAGCGGCGAGAAATGTTGGACGAGAAAAAGCGTATCGACTGGGGCATGGGCGAATTGTTGGCTTACGCCAGCCTGCTGAACGAAGGCTACAGCATTCGATTGGCGGGTCAGGACGCACGGCGCGGAACCTTCAGCCATCGCCATGGCACGCTCATCGATGCTCAAACTGGTGAGCATTTCACTTCACTCAAAAACTGCACGCAAGCAGACTCGCGCATTGAAATCTGGGACAGCCTGTTGTCCGAGACGGCAGCGATGGGATTCGAATACGGCTATGCGACCCAACACGACAAGGCCTTGGTCATCTGGGAAGCCCAGTTCGGCGACTTTGCCAACGGCGCACAGGTGATCATCGACCAGTTCATCGCCTCCGGCGAAAGCAAGTGGGGCCAAACGCAAGGACTCGTCCTGCTACTTCCTCATGGTTACGAAGGACAGGGTCCTGAACACTCGAGTGCCCGTTCCGAGCGCTTCCTGCAGATGGCGGCACAGGGCAACATGCAGGTATGCTATCTGACCAATGCCAAACAACTTTTCCATGCACTCCGGAGACAAGTCGTTCGCGACTTCCGTAAGCCGCTCGTCATCATGACTCCCAAAAGTTTCTTGCGAAACCCGCGCGCCACGGCAAGCTTCGATGAACTTTCACAGGGTCGATTTGAAGAAGTCCTTCTCGATCCGCGTACCGATATTTCCCCAGACAAAATCACACGGGTGATCTTCTGTACCGGAAAAATCGCACACGACCTGCTCGACAGCAGCGAAAAGCCCGACAACAAGCAAGGTTCAGCCAACACGGCTGTTGTTCGCATCGAACAGCTTCACCCCTTCCCGTACAAGGACGTTGAGAACGCACTCAAATCCTACCCGAAAGCAAAACATTGCTTTTGGATGCAGGAAGAACCACAAAACATGGGCCCTGCGACCTTCGTGCTGCCAAAAATTCAAAAAGTCCTCAACAAAGCCAATTCCAAAGCTTCTTTTGGCTACATCGGGCGCTCCGAACGGGCGAGTCCGGCAGTGGGACTCGAAAAACTTCACCTCAAGGAACAGGAAAAACTGCTCATCGCAGGCTGGAACAGCACAGAGAACGTAGAAATCTAAGATACTCTGGACCCCTGTTTCCAAACAGCTCAACCACACCAGAATCCTTGGCTCCATCCCACGTGGTGGGGCTTTCTTTCTTATCGGTAAGAATCACCCCCAGATCCTTGCCGGCCAGCCAAACTCCTGCCAATCCATCATGCAGAAATAAACGACAATCGCTATTCAGCTCTGAACAGATCGCAAGAGGGGAGACTTCATGCAACCGGGGAATCCATCCGTCGACGACAGCGGGACTCGACAACGTTGTGTCGAAGACAACATCGGCTATGTGATGCTGAGCGAGATTCTCCGGGCCCAAAGCCACAGCATCCTGACCCTTCTTCGCAAGGAAAGCCCTGACCTCAATTCAATCAAGCGCATTGCACTCAAGATGCATATTTCTACCGACAACCTGGGAGCCAACGCCGGTTTGATAGACTCCAGAGAACAAAATCAGGGCTTGTTCGATCAGCCGAACAACGAACCCGCTTCTGTTCAGTCCATTGTCGAGATGTGTGAAGTTGCGGCAAGCCACAGACTCTCTGAACTTCAACTGGATCTGCATTATCCAGAATCCATCCCGGCAGAAAAATTCGCGTTGGGTGATGCCTGGGAGTTGGCGTACGTGTTGTTCCTCATTCTCGTTCAAAGCGGGAAAAAACTTGCCAGTTCCGGCACATCGGTGGCCGGTTCCCCGGCAAAACGCCGCAGCGTGATTTTGCAGTTGCTCTGCGAGCAGGACTTTGTCGATCTCGTGGTTCCAAACACCTCACCACTTTCACCTCACTTGGCAGGCAAGGTTCCCGCGCAAGCGGGTTCAGTGGCGTTTGATCAATCTGAGTGGCGTTGTCTTCAGCGGCTTGTCGCAAAGAACAATGCTCATCTTCACGAACAAAGAATCATCAACGAAGGGTTTGGCGACTACGGCGTCGTTTTAAGGATCCCCACGTTTCATCCCGGTCATGAGGAGCCTCTCGACTTCCTCAAAGTGGTCGACCTGCAGAACGGTTCGAAAGTGAAGGTTTGAGAGCGGCATCCCATGCATCCATGGACTGTGGATCTCCCTGAAAACGACGACCGTTCACAAACACAGTCGGCGTGCCGGAAACCCCGATTCTTTCCCCTTCCCTGACATCCGATTCAATCAGTTTTGCAGTTGCCTCATCGCCACGGCACTTGTCGAAGTCTCCAACTTTGAGCGACAATGCCTTGCTCATTTCCGCGAAAATCTTTTCCTCAGCCAGCCGCTCCTGTGCGTCAAAAACCCACTTCTTTGCATCCGACAACTTGCCTTGAAGTGACGCACAGTAAACTGCCGCAGCTGCATCTTTCGCCTGCTTGTGAAAGCTCAATGGAAAATGCCGAACCTCCCAACTGATTTGAGCCCCATATTTTTTGAGCACCTCGCCGGTGATGGCTGAAAGTTTCTTGCAATAGGGACACTGAAAATCTGTAAACTCGACAATCCGGATCGTCTCCTTGGGATTGCCAAGAACCGGCTGTGGACTGCGGGAAATCTCAACGACAGGAGCCTGAGGTTGTTTCAGTACAAGTTTGATTTCACCTTTTTCGATTGCCTTGTCCGTTGCCTCGGTGAGGGCTTTTGAGCGATTCTGCGCGGTCAAATATCGCTCCAGGACCTTGCCCCGCTCTCCAACCGGCAATTGAAGCAACTGCTTTTCATCCTTGAATGTTTCAAGCGCCTTGTCGACCTCGGTGGAGGTCGGAGCGAATTTGCGGTTGAGCCATTTTTCCTCTGCAGCAAAGGGATGATCCTTGTCGTTGAGTTTCGCAAACGGCGCAATCTTGAGTTCCACGTATCGCTGACGCGCCAACCCCTCAACAGCCTTGAAGTGATTCAATTCCATTTCATGCAATCGGTTTTGATCCGATGCAGACAAGTCCTTCGAGGAATAAGTTGTCCCATCAATCTGGAACAACGACTGCCTTCCATCAACCTCTGCAGCAAACGATGGACGAGGGCTCAACAAAAACGAAAAAGAAACAATTGATAAAATGCCAATACGAAAGTTGCTCATGGTTCTCCTCCAATAGCGGGTTGCCTGCCATTAAAGATGAACCTGAAAATTTGACAAGTTCGAATTCTCGCAATTCGGTGAGGATTGGATCGAGCGTCAGAATTCCCGGGCAGTCTTTCGGGAGCGTCGGTGCCCACGGGCAATGCGCTTCAAAAAGTAACTTTGCCGGACCGACAACTCCGTTCTCTCGGCTTCAAACGTCAGCATGCGTGCGCGCGATACACCAAGCCCGATACCCGTCACCAAGCCCAACACAAGCGCCACAAGGAACAAACCGTAGAGAATTGGCATGACAAATGGCTGGGTTTCGGGCGAAACAAAATTGACAAACCAATCGGGCTTCAGCTGGTAGAGCTTTCGCACAACTACCGCAGCAATTCCGACGGGTGCTGCAAAAAGCAACGCGGAAAGCAATGGGTATGTCACAATAACCCAACGCGCAGCCCGTCGCCACGACATCACTCGTCGAAAATGCTCAAAATAATTTCTCTTCATGTATTTCTGGAACGGATCTTCCATCACTGTCTTTGCGGTTTTCGACGGCGCAGCAGAGCCGCGCGCCGGCTTTCCTGAAGAAGACATATTGGAATCCCGAGTGGAATAATTTTGTCGCGACACTTCCAACACCTTTCTGGTCTTTGAATCTCGTCAAGAATCAACCTGTGTGAGTCTCAAACTTCACGCCAGTCTGCCAAGGCGCGCCCGCTCTGCTCTATCCCTCTCGATTGTCTTTCGATTGACGTTGTCAATCTTGCCAAGGACCGCTTCACTGACACTCCGCCACTCACCAATCACCTCGCGCCATCCGCGCGGGAAGAAAAATCTCAATTTTGCCAATCTCCAATAACCCGGAAAGTAATCCCTGCGCTCGCTGGAGAGCAAACCAAGAAACAGGATCACCGGTCCGGAAAGGAACCCTGAAACCATTGCGATTGTTGAATTCAAATCCGGCCAAATCGTCAACATCAACTTTTGAACCGTCAAGGTGCCAAGACAAATCCAAATCAAAAAGACGTAAAGTCCATGACCAATCTTCATCGTTGCAACAACATCACGGTCGCGGGTGCTGATGTCAGCCAAAAACCCGGCCAATCGTTGCGGAATGAACCAGACAAAGAAACTCAAATATTCAACCGGGGCAGCCACGAGCCAATAGAACAGACCACGGGTGAGAACCATTTTGAAAAAAGAACGCTTCTTGTCATGAGCGTCTCCCCAGACAATCTGTGCAGCGGAAATATTCATCGCCAAAAGCATTCTGCGCATCGTCTGGACCCGCGCCAAAAACACCGGATCCTCATTGAACTCGGGTCGGTAGGCGTCGACGAACATTCTGAACTCGCGGGCACTCTGCGGTGCGCGTCCGTATGCAATTTCAAAAATGAAAAGCCAGTTCCGCTTTTCATCCCATGTGGTGAATTGGGCAAAGGCATCCAGGATGGAATTCTCCAATGCGGACATCAGATCTTCCACCGAAGTTTCACTGGTGGTCACCGCCACAGGTTCGCAATAATGAATGGCAATATCCGAACGGTATTCATCCTTTTCAAAGTAATCGATGGCGACCGGCTGCAAGACCACGCCAAAGTCCGGCGATTTTGCATGGGCCATGGCCTGCAACGCCATGCGGGCTATACCCGTCTTCAGCTTCTGCAGGTACGGCAGGTCATGACTGATCCCCTCAGGAAAAATCAAAATCCGATCGCCATTCAAAAGAGCATCTGCAATTGCCTGGAAGGCTTCACTGTTGGCGGACGCCCTCCACTCCTTTTCGCTCACTCCCCGTTCCAGAGCCTGCTTGTGCGCAATGGCTTCGAGCATCATGTCCTGGGTGCGCCGTACCGGTATGGCCCGGGCAGCCATCAACAACGGACGCATCACGGGATGAGAAAAGAGCGTGTGCTTGGAAATGGGCCGGAGCGGAACAGGTGCCACACCAAACATCAAGGCCGGGTCGACAATGCCACTCTGGTGATTGGGTGCCCAAATCGCGCTGGGGCCCATGTAAGGCGATCCGGAAACCGAAATCCTGCGAAAGAATATTCGGCAGACCAGGAAGGCGAGCACTCTCAGCATGTAAACTCCGATAGTTTGTTCTCCTTGGATTTTAACGTAAGATGGTTGCTTGATGCAGAATAGCCGTCAAAGGCTCCCCTCTGCCGGTGAATTGCTTGCCCTTTATCAGGAGTTCTCCATTGCCGCACACTCTGCCGTCCACGTCGCTCAAATGGAATCAGGCGGGGCGCGCGCTCAACCTGGACATCCCTCTGGAATGCATCGTGCGACAAACCTCGGAGTCGCCGCAAAAAGTGATTTTTGCATTGCACGGGTTCGGCGACAATGCGCGCAACTTTTCCGAACTGGCAGATGAATTCAAACTGCCCGATACCCTCTGGGTCTTTCTGCAGGCACCCGAAAGACTCCCGTTTCCAGGAGATGGCGGGCAATGGTATGAACTTTTTGGCAATCCCCACCCGCAGTTCAAGTCATCATGTGAAAAAGTCAGAATCACGCTCGAATCCTTCAAGGCACAATCCGGTTTGGACTGGAAAAACATTTTCTTGTTTGGGTTCTCTCAAGGATCTTTTGTTTCTTTGCACAGTGGCTTGACGCTTCCTCACCGGCTTGGAGGCGTCGTGGCTCTCAGCGGCTACCTGGCCCACACTCACCGTCTGACGCCACCCGCTCCCGAAAGGCTTGAATTGCCAATATTTCTTGCCCATGGTTTGAATGACCAGGTTGTTTTTCCTGCCCAGCATTTCGAAACACTCGATATTCTATCTCATTTCGGATTCCGCAAGGTCACGGCAAAAACCTATCGGGGTGTTGCACACGGACTTTGCGCCGAGGAGATATTCGATATCAGATCCTTCTTCGAGGGCATCTCTTGAGCCACAAACTTATCCCGGATGCCAAATCGATAAATTTGCGCACTGACGACCTGTCGATGCTCTCGGAAGTTGAGCGCAGTATTGCGCTCGAACAGGCAAGGCTCCAGCTCGAACAACGTGCCCAGGGTGGGATGAATGCCTATCTTGTGAGCGTCGAACTCATCGAGGACGATCCGCAGCAAATCCAGGAAAGCCTCGTTGAACTTGGCAGTCTCGTACGTTCGCTTGGCGATGAGCCGGTGGGGGTCACAGTCCAAAAGCGTTCACGCATCGTGCCCGCAACCCTCATTGGCACAGGTAAAGCCGAGGAGCTGAGAACGGCTGCGAAAGAACTCAAGATCGACTACGTGGTTTTCGACCAGGAACTTTCTCCATCGCAGGTCAGAAACCTTGAACAAATCATCGAACGACCCATTCTTGACCGCGCAGGAGTCATCCTTCAGATCTTCCGGAAGAATGCCAAAACCCGCGAGGCAAAAACCCAGGTTGAGATTGCCCATCTCGAATATCTTGCACCACGGATCTCGAACTCATGGATTGCATTCGAGCGACAACGGGGTGGTGGCTCCGGAGGCACTCGCCTGAAGGGCGCGGGCGAAACCCAGCTCGAACTCGACAAGCGCCGCATCAGAGAAAAAATTGCCTCACTCCGCAAGGATCTCGAGCGCATCCAGACAGAGCGCAGCACACAGCGAAAATTGCGTTCCGAGGAATTCAACGTGGTCCTCGTGGGCTACACGAATGCCGGCAAGACCACCTTGATGAATGCACTCACGGACAGTCATCTGTCTGCCAAGGATGCTCTGTTTGAAACTCTCGATTCTGCCGTGCGTACGCTCAAGGGCGCGCACAATCCACGCGTCCTGGTGACCGACACGGTAGGATTCATACGCAGTATTCCACATGGACTCGTGGCAAGCTTTCGATCGACACTCCAGGAAGCGGCACGGGCAGATCTTCTCTTGCACGTGGTTGACGTCAGCCACCCACGCTACAAGGATCATATCCGTGTGACCGACGACGTTCTCAAGGAAGTGGGCGCCGGCGACGTGGAACGGATGTACGTATTCAACAAGATCGATTCCCTCAAGGGAGAACCTCGGCTTGCAAAAATTCTCGCACGTGCCTATCGGAATGCCGTTTGTGTGAGTGCACAGCAGCCCGACGACATTCGAAAGCTGCGCGACGCACTGGTTGAGTTCTTCAGCCGCAATATGCTCGAATTGACGCTCAACGTCGGCTACGACGACACATCGCTCATGGGTAGTATTTATGCTCATTCCCGTGTGCTTTCGACAGAATGGACGGATGAAAATGCACAATTCCGAATCCGGGTTTCTCGCGCAAATGCGCGCCGTTACTTTATGAATCACATTCCTTCGGGCGAACTCGGAAAGTACGGATTGTCTCCGGACGAAGATGAATTTGCCCAGGGCGTTTCCCACGAAGGCACCAGACCATGAGCAATCAACAGCAGGGCACACCGGTTGCCCCCACCATTGGCGACAAAACCGTTCCTGAATCCATCCACGGCAAGACTTTGGAACTCAAGGAAATTGAAACCAGGCTCGGTCACTTGCCGGCAGAAACATGGGCCGTGTCGGACTTGCACAAGCGGTTTTCCGATCCCGATCAATTGGCCCACAGTTCGATGCTCGAGCAACGCACCGAGGTTCTGTTCCGTGAAATCGCTGGCGAGCTCCACGATTTGGGTTGGACACTTTCGGAAATTGCCCAGGCCATCAACACGACGGTGTCCTATGCCGGCGGACCCAAATATTGCAACGAAGAAGAGGTTGCAGAGGTACTCGGATGAAATCCGATGCACGCCCCGAATGCATAGAACAACATCGTTCGATTGCCGGCAGCACCTATTATGGCATTGGTGGCCAGGCCCGATATTTTGCGTCGCCGGGTTCGGTTGCCGAAATTCGAAGCTGCCTGAATTGGGCGCTGCAGAACAAGTTGCCGGTCGCTGTTTTGGGTTGCGGAAGCAATCTTCTTTTTGCCGATGGCGAATTCAACGGCCTGGTGCTTTGTCTTTCCGGCATGACCAATGCCTATTGGGAAACAAACAACACGCTTTATGTTGAAGCGGGCGTCAGCAACACCGAGATCGCCGAAATTTGTCTTGATGCTGGGCGTGCCGGAGCGGCGTGGATGTATCGAATGCCAGGCCATCTGGGTGCCACTGTTCGCATGAATGCAAGATGTTACGGGGGCGAAATTTCACAAATCGCCGAAAGCGTCTTCACAATCGATGTACACGGCTGCCTTCACATCTACAAAGGCAAGGACGTGTTCCATGGCTACAAGAAAACACTGCTGATGGATTCTCCGGAAATCGTTGTGGCAGCGCGCCTGAAATTCCCTTCAACCGCTGCACGCGAAGAGCTGTTGGAGTTCATGCTCACGTGCGAAGCAGACAGGCACCGCAAACACCATTTCGACCATCCCAGTTGCGGTTCAACTTTCAAAAACAATTATCAGGTGGGCCGTCCCAGTGGGCAGGTTTTTGATGAATGCAGCCTCAAGGGCACCCGGAAGGGACAATCCGAGGTTAGCCAATTTCATGCCAACTTTGTCTGGAATCTGGGTGGCGCGTCCGCGCACGACATGCTTTCGCTCGCAGCCCACATGCGCGAACGAGCACTCACTTTGAAAAATGCCGATCTGGAACTGGAGGTTCAGCCGATTGGTCTTTTCGACCAACAAATCTACGACGGCTGCGCCATGAATCGCCTGGGCCCTTCCATCAAGGATCACTCATCCCAATGGGTCGGCCTGCTTTGGCACGCCAATTCAACAGTCCAAGAACCGACAGTTCAATGGCCAAAAACGTTGATGCAATCGCCGTTTCATCAGTACTTCCGAACCCCGGGCGCGGGCCAGGCCGACGTGCACGTGCAATTGATTCAAATGATCAGCATCGAAGAAGCCAAGATGCATCCGGACAAACCCTTCCTGCGTTGGGAAACGGTGCGCAACTCAGGCACCTGGAGTGGGATTTTCCCAATCAGTCCTGATCATCCACCCGGATTCCTCGATGAACTTTGGACCAGCAGTGTGAGTGAGCTTTTTATTGCACATGGAAACCAAAATTCTGGAGAGTATCTTGAGTTCGAAATGACCCCGGAAGGCCATTGGATTGCCATTGCCTTCGATGCGCCAAGAAAGCGCAAGGCGGGTCATCAAATCCCGAAAAAAGAACTTTGGCCTCAATTGAATTGGCAGGTTGAGGAGAACCAGATGGCTTGCGACTTTCCGTACAAGCTTCTTGCCCCACTCCTGTTCAAAAACGAGTTGAGAGTTCAGGCCTGCCTGAGCCTCGGAGGCGAAGGCTGGTTTCTGGCTCCCCATTGGGCACCGTCGGAGAGCAACGAGTGCTGGGACACACAACATAAACCCGATGTCAAACCAGACTTTCATCAGCCACAGCGCTTTTGGCGCGTTGCATTGGACTGACTCTCGCGCCACAATACGAGCCAGGAAACAGTCCTTTCATACGGGTGTCTTATGCACAGTGCTGTTCGCCACATCCGCACAATTCAATTTACTGCACGATTTGCGGCGACGGGGCTTGTATTGTTGCCTCTGCTTTCGTCTTGCAAACCCAGGGCCTTCAATGATTCCCAAGTCCAGTCGGGGAAACACACTACCGCCCTGACGAAGACGGCCGAAGCGCTCGCGGAATCCTTGATGCCGGTCTGGCCTGTTCCGCAAAATTCGGTCGATCTGCGCTCGCTGCCGATGGTCACTTCACTCGGAATTTCAACCGCAAGTTGGCAATCCTATCTCAATTCGGCATTCACCGACGTTGATCAAGCCGGAGCACAATCCGAGTTGACGCTTTCCAATCCCGAATGTGCGCGCTCGGTCGATTCCTGGCGAGTTTCAGCAGCCCGACTTTCAATTTATGAACTTGATCTTCCCGGAAATGTGACCGCATGGCAAACACTCGCGCTTCAACGCGAGACTGATCTTGCCCAGCGCGTTCAATTGCACGTCACGGTTCAGCCGTGGTGCACAAGCCCACGACTCGATCGCAGCGATTTTGTCCATACACTCGACCACGCGTTTCTGTTCACTTTCGACATCACGCTCCCGCAATTGAGCAAAGGTTCCCGTTCGTGGCTTGATGATTTGTCATCAGTGAGCAATCAAAACGTCTCGGTGGTGATTCCCGCGGAGCGTGCGATACTTCCTTATGCAAGCGCTCTCATGGAAATTCATGACTATCGTCTGGGTCGAACCGCAATCGTCCGCGCATGGAACCAGGCACTCAAATTCGATGAGCTCGTTGGCAACAAATCACTGCCTTCAAATGCTTGGGTCGCCGCCCGTCAACGCATTGCCCTTCAACAAGGCGTTGGCACCCTCGTCGATGACCAGGGACTTGCACACCCCACCTTGAAAACGTCACCAGGAGCACTGAACGCTTTTTTCAGCCGCTTTGTTTCTGAAAAGAATTTGCTGCGTGTACGCGCACACGTCACCGAGGGACTGGGAACCACCCAAAGATTCCTCCGCTGGGAACGCAAGGGTGAAAAACTTCTGCCTTGGCCCATGCAGACGATCGCCGCTCAATGGGACCGCAACAAAAATGCAATGACCCTGAGTCCGCTGCTCACGGCACCCACAAGGACATCACGCATTGGCTCCGAGCAACCTGTGCAGGATCATCTGCGGGCCCAGCTCAAGGATATCGATGTGGAAGCGACTCCTCTGGCGGAAGAAATGTCCATTCAGGATCTGTTGCTGTTGGGTGAACGAACCATCGAGCCCGAGCGAACGTCAGTGCACACAACCCGTTGCGTCAGTTGTCATGGCATGAATGATGCTTTGAGCTTTGCGCGCGAAGGCCGTCCACCGACGCAGCGTGGCATCAGACCCATGCATCTCTCAATGTTTGGTGTGAGCATGGATGCAAAACCAGTTGTCAACTTTAGAACAATCCGGTCTGCAGAGTCCGATGCTTCACGATTCGAGGAAGAGCAAGCGAATGCAAAGCAACCTGCCGCACGGCCCTGACTCCGTTCAGACCTCATCACTTTCGGACAAGCAAAAACACGACCTCAAATCTGCACTGTTGTCGATCAAGTGGGCCGCGGAACTTTTGCGTCCCGCCGATGGCTCGGAACCGCCCGTCGAGCTGATTGCAGAGCAACTGCTGCATGCGTTCAACCATCTGAATCCTGTCATCGAAAAAATTCTCACTTCGGAAAGCAAGGACTTGAAATGATCAACCTCCTGCACCTGGACGACGATGCCTTGTTCCTTCACCGTTGTGCGATTGCTTTTCGTGCCTCTGCCCATGTTGCCCACGTCAATTACAACCCGGTGCGAACTGCGGACGACTTCAGATCGACATTTGCATCGCTTCAACCCGCTGCTGTTCTGCTCGACTTGAGCTTTGGTGGACATGCCTTGCGCGGAATCGAAGTTCTGCGCGAAATCAGAAGTTCCGGATACAGCGGCATTGTCATCATGATGTCGGCGCTGTCCTCGTCGGAAGTGATCATGGATTGCATTCGCGCCGGCGCAAACGATTTTCTCTCGAAAGGTCTCGACGAATCGGAACTCACCTTCCGCGTTGCCAGATTATTGCAGACAAGCAGGTTGGGCCACGACCCAAATTCATCGGCAACTCCTTTTCTTCCAACCCATGTGAGTGGACGCTCCCTGCGTGAAGTCCAGCAAAAGCTCATTCGCCTGAGAAACTCCACGGTCAAGACACTCCTGGTGACGGGCGAGAGTGGCACAGGCAAAGAGATGGTCGCAGAAATTCTTCGCATCCTGCTGGCTCCAGGCACTCCATTTATTTCCGTCAACTGCGCCGCACTTGCCCCCACTGTTGTCGAGGCTGAAATATTTGGCTACGAAAAGGGAGCATTCACCGGTGCGAATCAATCAAAAATTGGCTTGTATGAGGCGGCTGACGGAGGCTGGCTTTTTCTCGACGAAGTTGCACGCCTCAGCGCATCTGCTCAAGCTGCATTGCTCAGGGCTCTTGAAAATGGCGAAGTCCGCCCCATCGGAAGTACGCGCACCAAAAAAGTGAACGTCAGGGTGATTGCGGCAACCAACGAACCACTCGACAGATTGGTCGAAAAAGGAGAATTCCGCGCCGATCTGCTCACCCGCCTGCGCGGTTACGAAATTTGTTTGCCTCCGCTTCGGGCGCGCAGCACCGCAGAGCGTCAGGAGATCATCGAGTCCCTGTTGGCTCGTTTGAATGAAACACTTGCGCTTGAGGCGCAGGAGTTTCGCATTTCCTCGAGCTGCCTGGCAGTCTTGCTGTCACTTCCATGGTCGCAGGGCAACGTCCGCGAACTTTGGCAGACTCTTCAGGCCATGAGTGTGGATTCCACGGATGGAGTCATCACCCTCGAACATCTGCCCCTGCGATACCTTGAGTCCAAAATGAAAAGCGAAAAAGTTGAAGCTTCGCATTCGGAGTCAACGGCACAAAACACATCTCTTCCGGGCGGCGATGAATCAGGCCTGCCTTTCAGCAGCCAGTTTCTCAAACCGGGTTTTCCATGCCAATTCGAATCCCTGGTTGATGAACTTTTCGAACGCACGCTCGAGCTGCTCAAGCAATCCACGGGTGAAAATCAACCCAGCCAACGCACGGTGGCGCAACTCCTGAACATCAGCCGACATGAAGCAGCGCAGCGAATGGGACGGGTTCAGAAATAAATTTTTCGGTGCTCGACTTCAATTCTTCCCATTCTTGACTCCCGCATGCAGTCAAACAATGAGGAGGTGATTCATGTCCCGACAACAATCAACAGGACACCCGCACGGGCAAAAGGAAACATCACAAGGAAATCAATAGCGCGGATAAACATCAATTCCGCGGTTGCGGAGGAATTCCTCAACCTTCACAATCCGCCTCTTCTGGTCGGCCCTGATTCGTGATTCATCGTTGTTGAATCGTCTCACATCCTTGAATTCGTTTGTGTCCGGGTCACGATAGGAGTCAACGGAAAGTTGAATCAGCGACTCAAGGCTGATTCCCTGAGCCTTGAGACCCGCCATGCGATCGAGAAACCCCTTGCGGTCAGTTGCTGCCAATGGACTCTGGGTCAACAGTGTAAAAAAAGCAGCCGCGAGCATTGGATGATTCGCCGGAAGCATTGCACCGCGCGCAGCATCCTCAAATCGCATCCGCAAAGGTTTTATTTTCTTTTCGAGATAGTATTCATCAGCCTCAGCGGGTCCACGTGATCCGCACGAAATGCAGCTGAAAACACCCACATTGTTGTATCCCGAATCGCCGTGACCATAATAAGCACTCGTGGGAGAGCCGTCCAGATTGATGGTTCCTTCGGCATGTCCAATCGCAAGAATCAGCACCGATTTTGGATTGGCAATTGCATTGGCCAAATCAAAATCGATTTTTACAGGCAAATTTTGATTTTGAATCGGTGCAGCGGGTCGGGCTGTTGCTGCAGGTGACACCTTGCCACCCACGCGCAACCTGTTTTGACATGCGGAAAGAATCACGAGTGACATTCCTGCGATGCATGCCGCATTTCTCATGTCGAGTTCCTCTCGTGTCCTGCCAAGCCAATCATTCAGTCA
>JBMSQQ010000040.1:0-30315 GCA_049423385.1 Silvanigrellaceae bacterium
GGTTCGAGTTGTAGATGCCCTTGGGCTGACGACCGAAGCACCATGTTCTGAACCATGCCGATGCGGTTGGGGTGTTGACCCGGAACGTGTCGGTACGGCTGATCTGCTCGAGGGGCGAGTTCACGATGGGGCCCCAGTTGTAGCCGCGCGAAAGAACAGGCAGCGGATAACCAAAGAACGATGAGTTGGCGGAAACCCGTGCCGTGGCACCGGCGCCTTTAACCACACCATAGGTGATGGTTTGGGTCAGGTCCGCGAGATAGAGTCCGCGGGCAACTTCAACCGGGACAACGATGCGGCAGTTGGCTCGACCGGTGAGTGCTTGGTCGCCTGAGGGCAGCGCAACACCCAGGTCGGTGAGCAGGACAGAAAGTGTATTTCCTGCGTCGATGAAGAACGTATTGATATCCTTGATACAAACCTGCTCGGATGAAGCGCCGACGCGTTTGCTGCCACCCGAAATTGCACGGGCGGTGTCCCAAATGATGGTGCTTTGGGCAAAAGCACTGGACGAAATTGCAAGTCCTGCAAGAGCGATTGATGCAACGTGTTTCATGGAAACCCCCTGATAATCTGGGTCATTCTGTGACAACACAACCGCGTGCCGTCTGTTTGAAAGGTAACGAAGCCAAACGAGGAAGTCAAATTTTTTGGATATTAAATTTTTTGAGTACCCAAAAAAGGGCAAAAGACAAAAAATCGTCAAGCGCCTGAATTATTGAAAAAAACTGTCGATACCGAGAAAACCTTCGAAAGGTATGGCTTTTGGAAGAATATTTGAGAACCGGCGCGCTTCCGGCAAAGACCGCGGCCGAAATCAAAATTGAACGGGTCGTCCAATCCGTCCGCATGAAAAGGCAGGTGTGGATTTGGACCTCATTGGTGTTTTGTTCGATGGTCACACTGGCCTGGCTATATGGGCTGTCTCCCCGCGCCAGGGACTTTGAAAGAAAAATTGTCTGGGCGCATCAATTTGAGACCCGTGACAAATTCAAGCAGGACCCCAAAGTTGATCCGAGGCTGCGCATCCTGATGTTGGATGATTCTACGGTCCAGATCATGAAACGCTCATCACTCAATTTCAAGGAATGGTCTGCATTCCTCGGTTTCATCGACCGACATCGCCCCAGCAGCATTTACATCGATAAAATTTTTGGATTGATCGATGAAGATGTGGGCGTGCTTCAGGATGCGATGCCCAATCTTCGAATGTTGAAGGCGCCAGTCTCGATTGGTTCATTCAGCACTCCGCAGCAGATTCCTGGCAGAGATGAACTGATGCGCAAGGCACTGCAATTCAAGGCGCGCAATTATCTTCCCGATTCCCTCGCAGATATTCCCGAGCAAACGCTGCTTGAAAAGGTCAAGGAGTCGAATCTCAAGGACAGAAGCAGGGCCTACGTTTATGGACCGATACCTCAACTCCAGGAAATATTCCGGCAAGGACATATCGACTATTACCTTCCAAACCAGGTTTTCCCGCTCTACGATCTGGGGGGAAATTCTGTGCTGCCTTCACTTGCATTTTCGGGACGCATCAACCTGAAAATTGAAAATCAGGGAATCACCGTTGGAGGTGCTCCCGTTCCCAGAACCACGGAAGGAAGTGTACTCGTCAACTGGTTGAGTCCGACGAAGGCTTACAGCTCTGCATTGAGTTTTGCATCGGCATTTGATGCCATGAACCGCGGTGGGCTTTGGAGTAAAATTCCGGAGGGCTCTCACGTTTTGTTGATGCCTTTGGCGTTCACCGGCAACGTCGATTTCAAGGAATCACCTTACGGCCAAATGCCAGGTGGTATCGTTCTTGCATCGTTGATTAATTCAGCATTGACCAAGCAATGGATTTCCGAGTTTTCATGGTCTTTTGAGTTGATGATTCTTTTGGTTGTGTTGGCGACGTTGTTGCAGATTACGAAAGGAATCCGCAGCTGGATTTTTCTCTTTTCAGGTACGATTTTTATATATCTTGTTGGCATGCAACAGTTCGTTTTCTCTTCAACTGACTTTCCATGGTTGGCGGGTCAGGTGTTTTTTGGTGGAACCGGCACCTTGATGCTTTCGGTGAGAAATATCTGGGATTCACGGCGTGAAAAACTGATGCAAAAACTCGAAGAAGACTATGCGATTCTGGAAAGGGAAGAGCGGAGGCTCGACAAGGAAATACGTGATGCAATTCGGGTTGCATCCGTGCTTAAACCGGAAGATGTTCCGGACTGGCCTGAACTCGAAATCACCGCTTTTCATAAAAGCATGTCGGAGGCGAGCGGCGACTGGTACTTTTTCGAACGCTCACAGTCGGGCCGGTTCGCGCATTTCATCATGTGTGACATCAGTGGACATGGTGTTCAGGCTGCGCTGGTGGTTTCGGGTTGCAAAACCGTTTTGTCGATGATGAGACTGACGCAGGATTGTCTTTTTGAATCGCCGGATTTTCTTTCCGGTTATGCAGAGCGTTTGAACCGGGTTTTGTTCCTGAACGGTGGTGGTAAGCACACTGCCACCATGGTTGGCCTGACGTTTGATTTTGAATCTGGAAAAGTTTTTTGCGTGAACTGCGGACATCCATTTCCTGTGCTTCATTCGGCTTCAGGCTCGAAAATTGAGGCTTTCACCACAAGGGCATCGGATCCGATCGGATTTGAGTCAGAAGCTCATTTTCAGATCCATGAGAGGCTTTTGCGGATTGGGGATTGTCTCATCACTCATTCTGACGGCGTACCACTGACCCGTGCCCGAAGAGTCCTGGAAAAATACTTTGCCGAAAGCAAACACGGCCAATTGATTTCCGGTCGGCGATTGTGTGAAGCGTTGCTGAAACATTTCAAGAAAGAGTCAGTGGAAATTGCAGACGATGACATCAGCATCGTCGTGTTTCGCCGCACAGATTCTGCTCAACAGAACCAGAATTGAATTCATGGCGTTGCATTCGCACGTGCCTGGCGCTTTTCCTTGAGTTCCATGATGGTTGTCGAATGCATCGGCTGTGCTTTTTCCTTCGGATTTATGAACGTCTTGGCAAAGTTCACCGCAATCGCCGCTTCGGAAAATCCTGTGGCAATCAATTTCAGTTTTCCACGATATTCGGCAATGTCCCCGGCAGCATAGATTCCTGGTAGGTTTGTTTCCATGCAGTCGTTGACCTTGATCCCGTCGCCATGCAGTTCCAGACCCCATTCGCGGATTTTTCCAAGCGAACTGTTGAATCCGAACATGATGATGGCATCGTCAACATCAATCGAGCTTGTATCCTGGGATTCCGTGTTCTGGAAATGAATTCTCTGCAAAGTCGAGTCGCCCTCAAAAGAGGTGATTTCGGTGTTTGTGAGAATACGTGCATTTGTCTTGCGAAGCTTGTTGACGCTGTCGTCATGGGCACGAAAGCGATCTGAGCGGTGAACAAGTGTGACTTCCGAGGCAATCGGCACCATCTCGTTCGCCCAGTCGAGGGCCGAGTCGCCACCGCCAACCACAACAACCTTGCGGCCACGGTGAATTTCCTTGTTGACCACCGCATAGGAGATGCCATTGCCTTCAAAGCGATCGGCACCGGGTGCAACATGTTTCTTGGGACTGTAGGAACCAACGCCTGCTGCGATGATGATTGTTTTTGTGAGATGCAGGCCCGCGTTGGTGGTCAATTCCCAGATTCCATCGTCACGACGGTGCAGGCTTTGCGCGATTTCTTCCATGGCTAGAACGGGTTTGTAGGCCATGGCTTGGGCAATCAGGTTGTCGACCAGTTCCTTGGCCAAGACTTTCGGGAATCCCGCGACGTCGTAAATGTATTTTTCCGGATAAACCGCCGTCAGGCGGCCACCCAATGCTGGCATGGAGTCGACTATCTTGCAGCTGGCATTGCGAAGGCCTGCATAGAAGGCGGCAAAAAGACCTGTCGGCCCACCGCCGAGGATGGTCACATCGAAAACTTGCTGTTCTTGATTCATGAGAACCCCAACTGGGAAAGATCCGCTTTGTGCAGCGAATTCACTTTGACCAGTCGGCTTTTCCACCAAGGAGTTCGATGCTGTCAACAAGAATGCGACCTGCCTCATGAAGCTGCTCGTCGTCCGGGCGAATCACCACGTTCGGGTCGTCGGCTTTTGCTTTGTTTGCCTTTGGATTCGCCGATTTGCCCTTGTCGGCTGCCGTGTCCTGGGTTTTCGACCCCAATGGTGCGGTGGAAGCAACTTTTTGGCCTTTGCCGGCGTCCGTGGCGTCGGCCAGGGGCTTGTCGGGAGCTTTCAAGCTGATTTCCGTGTTGTCCTTGTCTTTTTTGGCTTTCTCAATGGCTACAAAAGTTGACCTGAAGTCTTCGGAAGCACGAACCCTTGCTTCGCTCTTTTGCTTCAATTGGGGAATCACCTTGCTCAAATCCTGGAGGGGCTTGAGTGCATTGCTGGCATTGATGGTTGAGTGCGGCAGGGGAAAATCGTTTTCACCTTCACCCACATCACTCACTTCAAAAACATCCGGGATCTGGACATCCGACTCCACTCCCAACACCTGGTTGCTGCGGCCGCTGGGGCGGAAGAACTTTGAAATTGTCACCTTCATTGCACCGTCTGAATCTCGCGTGCCCGTGCCTGGCAGGTCGATCACGCTTTGAACGGTTGCTTTTCCATAGGTCCTTGAATTTCCAATTATCAATCCCCGACCGTAGTCCTGGATGGCGCCCGAAAGAATTTCGCTCGCAGAGGCACTTTGCTTGCTGATGAGCACAGCCAATGGGCCGGAGTAACGAACTCCTTCTTCGGGGTCATCTTTGCTCTCAACGCTTCCATCCCGATTTTGAACCTGAACGACTGGCCCCTTGTCGATAAAGAAGCCTGTCAGACGCAGACATTCGTCCAGATCGCCGCCACCGTTCCGACGCAGGTCGAGAACAATTCCGTCCACCTTTTGAGCTGTGAGCTTCTTGATCTCTCGATCGATGTGGTTGCTTGAGCTGACGTAGTCCGACTTTCCGGACTTGCTTCCTTGATAGTCGATGTAGAAGCTGGGCAGGTTGATGACACCAATTTTTTTGTTGCCCACAGTCATCACATCACTGTGCGCTTCGCTGTCTGCGATGTGCACAACATCGCGTTCAAGTTCCAACAGTTCTCTCTTGGTTTCATTGCTCATCGCGTCCTTGCGGAGAATTTGCAATTTGACAACTGTTCCCTTTTGTCCTCGAATGAGCTGAACAACCTTGCTCAAATCCATGTCGATGACATCCACGAATCCATTGCCGTCGCCCGAGTCCACCGCGACGATCTTGTCGCCCTTCTGCAATCGTCCATCGCGTGAAGCAGCTCCGCCCGGAATGAGGGCTTCGACTGTCGTGTAGCCTTCCTGCTGGGTCAGGCTGGCGCCAATTCCGACCAACTGCAGGCTGAACGCAACCCTGAATTCTTCCTGGTCCTGTGGAGCCATGAATTGCGAGTGTGGATCCAGCGAAGTTGCAAAGGCATTCAGAAAAAAGGAGTTGACCTCGTCCGACGTTCTTTCCTGTGAGGATTTCTTCAACAGCGAGTATCGCTTGTTGATTCGGCTCGCAATGACGCTCCAGTCCTTCTCCGTTTCGCGCAGGTTCAGGGCCGTGAACTTCAGTAGCTTACGCCAGCGCTCCTTGCGGTCGGCATCGGTCTTTGCCCAATCAATCTTCTTGCGATCGGTTTCCAGTTTTTCATCGATCGTGAAGTCCATGGGCGTTTTCAGGACATCACCAATCATGGCGACGCTTTCATCCATGCGCTTCAGGTACAACGTGTAAATGTCGGAAATAAAGTTGCAGTCGTTTTTGGCCAAAGAGTCGGGAATTGCGCTCTGCATCTTTGCGAATGTTGCGATGTCTTCAGCGAGAAAAAAGTTGCGCCCCGGATCGAGGATCTGGAAATAGCGTTCGAATGTTCGTTTTGACAACTCTTCATCGAAACGCCGGTATTGATAATGAGCCTTGAGAAAGTCGCGCACGCGCACCTGAATGGTCGAACATCCAAGGAATCCCGCGTTTGCGGGGCGGCGCGCGCCTTCACGCTGGGCAGCAGCGGGCTGCAGCGTTGAGCGGATTTTGGGATAGACGTAAACCTGGAAACCAAGCGATGCAGCCATCACAAGTCCAAGTGAAAATGCCAGAACAGCGCCTCTTCTTTTCATCATCCCTGGGTCTCCAAAAAAATTACTTGCGCGTTGGCAGGCGAAGCTGTCTTCGACTCAAAGTCGAGCTGGCGTCCTGTTCGTCTTCACGCTCATAGATAATAGTCTTGTCGAATCGATTCTTGGCGTGACGGGGTGTCAGAAGGGCAGATCGGGTCGGCATAAATTCACCGCCCCGCAGCGAATCCGGGTTGGATTCATTGTCGTCCTCATCGAATTCATCCGCCAATGAACCGGTTTCCTGAAATTTTCCCTCGAACCAACAGAACCATTGCTCGGTGTGGGACAATACCCGGGCCTGACCCGCCGAGTCGACCCTTTCGAGGATTTCCTCAAGCCGGTCCTGGAGCCGGGCAAAATTGTCGTCAAGCCATGAGACCCAGAGGGAAGCTTCCTCATCGGTGCGGACTGTAATGCGTTGTCCGAAGGAATTGCGGAGCCGGTCGCGGATTGTTCTTAAAACGCGTTCCCGGTCGTTGCTTGAAACTTCCGGCTCGAGGTCGAGGGTGATATGAACGGTGGCCATGTACATGTTGGACCGCCTTTATGTTTGCAACGTCTGAAAATCATTCTAACTGGAATCCCCGCTTTTTTGAACAGGGTGGGTTGTTCGACGTCTTCAAACCCTGGAAAGATTTGTTTTTGCTTAAATCTAAAGCTTTTCCGGGTATTGAAGAACTTTCTCGGGTTGCCAGATGTGATGCGGTCTCCAGTGTACGCTCGGGCGGCGGCTTTCCGGTGTCGTTCGTCAAGCAGCAGCGGGTTATGAGAAACCGTCGTGTCGAGCTTGGTTGGCGCGCAAACTACCAGTTGAGGATTTTTCTTTCAGGCGAAGTGCCCACGCGACCCGACAACTGGCATGACTTTTTTAATGCCTGGACCTGGATCTATCTTCCCAAATTGAAGGCTGCGATCAACGCGAGACATTTTCATTGCATTGATGAAGTTTCAGAATTTCCTTGGCGGATGAGTGGTGGTAATCGAAGTCGTGAGCAGGACATGTTGACAATCTTCGACGAGGGTGGACTGATAGTCGTGAGCGACGATGATGATCTCTGGCAGATGATTGTCGATCGACGTTGGCGAGAACTCTTTCTCGAGAATGGTCCAAAATTACACCAACGGGCCTGTTTCATACCGGTCGGTCATGCGTTGTTTGAGTGCGCCCTGATAGGCCATCCACGCCTGCACGCCAGCTGCATTCGTGTGTGCAGTGATGCCCATCGTTTTTCCTTTTCAAGCGAAAGGGCCACCCGGAGATCCCTGGCGGCCATCGATGAGCTTGCAGCTCTGGAAATTGCGCGTCGGGAGTTACTCATGACTCCCGATCATCTGCACGCTTTGCCAATTTGGGGAATTCCCGGATGGCATCCGCGCGCAGGAGAAGAAGAGTTCATTTCCGACACGGCCTATTTTCGTTGAGTCTTCGAGTGAAAATCAAAAAGCCGCCGAGGAGTCCTCGACGGCTTTGTTGATGAAGTTGAGACCGGCTTGGCCTTTGCCAGCAGCTTGGTTCACTTCGCAGGATAAGGATAGGGCGACCACTCGGTTACGCTGTCGTTCAGGTGTGTCACACCCTTCAGCACGAGCCCTGGTTTGCCAACCGACTCGGGTTCGAGAGCAGGTTGACCTTGACGCTTGAGAGCAATGTTCAAGCCTTTTCCTTCCAAGGTTTCTTTGGTGATCTGCGCGATGAAGCGGGCATGATCCTTGTTGGCATCGAAGTTTGGCAGCAGAACCGATTTCACCGGCGCAGCGAGCTTGCCTTGGCTGGTGAGTTTGGCACTTTCCTCTGCAAACAAGCCACTGGCAACGACGTTCATATCGTACAGAGTGGCGCGGTGATGCGTGGTGAACGACAGGCGTCCGTCCATTGCGATGTACTTGCAGCCGTCCTGTACCATTTTCGGTGCGACTTCAGACGAGTTCGGGGAAACCCACTTGGCACCTGGGAAAAAGTCGTCATTCAAAAAGCCATGGTAAATCTTGTATTCCGGCATTGCCTTACGCAGTTCAACCACAGAACGCTTCATCTGGGTGATTGCCGAGTCGCCCTTGTTGATGATCCACACCGGCAGGCCGTGGCTTCCGAGCATGATACAGATTTCATTCCGCGGAACACCCGGAAAGTCTTTCTGAATGTCGTCGTCGATCGATTTGGCCATCACTTGCGTATAGCGATCTTCGTGACCGTACGATGCAACACCCAGAACCTCGACATCATACTCAGGGTGCTTCTTCAAGTACTTCAACACGTCTTCCATGTTTTCGCCACTTGAAGCGTACGAGAACTGTGCGCCCTTGTTGATGATTACGATCTTGGTGATTCCATCTTTCTTCATCGATTCCATCGCGTCGTCGATGAAAGGATAAGTGAAGTTGAAACCAACGTACGCCTTTGCATTCGGCAGAACTGTTTTGAATTCTTCGTTGATCGCTTCGATTTGTTTAAGCGAGTTTGCGTAATAGCGGGTCGGGCCAATTTTGTCGTACTGGGCGCGGACGGTTTTCACAGAAAGACGGTATGCCGGCTCTTCGACAAGTTTGCGGGTCCACATGGGCAGTGGAATTCCAACATTCTTCTGGAAAGAGACCTTGATGTAGTCCTCTAGTTGCTTGTCTGCATCATCAATGTCGCCATGCGAAGCGAAAAGAAGACCGATTTTCTCGGTGCTCTCTGTGGATTTCGCGCCAGCCAAGGATGAATCCGAGGCGCTTCCGCAGCCCTGGAGAGTCGAAATCAAGAGTCCCTGAAGCGCGAATCCAAAAAACAGGTTGCGAACGGTGCGAGATTTCATAAATGCCCCCTTGTGGCTTTTCATCGTGTTGGTTGATCAGAAGCGATCGAACCAGCGATGTTCCGGTCTGTATAAGGGGAGATTGGACTTCGTGGCAAGCAAAATATTGACAAAAAGTTTTTTAATTTCGGATGTTTTTAATCATCTACAAAAGCTGAAAAAGTACAAGAATAACTTAAACTTGTACAAGGTTGATTTAAACTTGTACACTGTGAACTTCTTCAGCATTGTTGCGGCTTTCGTGCTGGTGCTGTTATTTTTTTCGCCCGGCTCTGCGCGCGCCGATGGTTTCGTTTGTGCATCAGGCGTTCTCTACAAACCGGATGGCAGCGAGACGTATGTTGGTGCTGGTGCCTGCGAGACGGGCAGGTTTTTTGGTCGTATCGCATGTGTGGCCGGAACGATGTGGTTTTCGGATGGACGTTCAACTTATGTGGGCGTGGACGCTTGCAAGACGGCCAAGGCGAGTCCGAACTTCTTTTGTGTCAACGGAATTTTGTTCCACAGCAGCGGTTGGAGCCAGTACGTTGGAGGTTCCTGCACGACGGCTCTTTTGTTTTCCGATTATGCTTGTGCCAATGGAATGCTTTTCAAGACTGATGGTTCCTCGAACTATGTGGGAAGCCAGGGTTGCAGGTCGTTTGGTCCGCGGTGACGCACCGTCATTTGTCATCGAGCCAAAGGATAAAGGCTCAGCAAGAGAAAGGGTGGGCGTTATGGTTTGCCAGCTGAAGCTTGAGAGTATCGAGTTGGGCAGTAAATTGAAATGGACAACCACCCTCAATTCGCCGCCCGTTCAGAATGGAGGATCACTTTTTGCAAATGACCATCAGGCTTCTCTTCTCATCGCTTCCTGCCGTGAATTTATATCGTAAATAAGGCTTGGCTCCTGGCATGCATCGCTCTGTTTCGATTTTATTCTCGAGCATTTTTCGGCAGTCTTTTCGTTTGGCGTCGAACGATCCTGCAGACACATCTTGTTCATCGAAAGCTTCGCATTTCACGACCTCGTTAATATTTTTCTTATAGTCTGCAATTGCCCCTTTCAATTTCTCCTTTTGTTCCTTGGTAAGACTTTTCTTTTTCACACAAGACGAAGAGATCTCAAAGGCTATTTTGTAGGAATCACCTTCGCCAGAACAGTTGATTGTTGAAGCCTCTGCGTGTTTTACACTGCACTCCGGGCTTTGCAGAATCCTCGTCTTCATGTCTTCACAAGATTTTCTCGTTTTCTCTTGTATCCGCATCAGCTGTTCTTGAGCTTTTTTCAAGCTCTCTTCCCGTTCCGCCTGGGTTTTTGCAGTGGCCGAAAGCGAAAATAAAGAAATGAAGAATACTGACAGTCGATTCATGAACATGTCTCTCCGGGGTTTCCGTGGGTGGTTATCGGAGCGCAGTGAAGAATCATGAGCCACAAATTTGATGGAGACTTTGGATTCTACCTGTTTCTGCAATTGCAATCCGACGGAAGTCTCATTGACATATGTTGGAATCCAGAGAAATGCAGCCACGAACTGAGTGAAGGCAAGCTTTCTTGTGCCTCCAATGTTTGAACTCCATCACAGAGTCTGCTTGCTGCTGAGAAATCCGGCACAAAAACTCGCCAAAATCCTCACGTCCAGCCAGCGGGCAAGCCTGAAGTCGGATAAGCTCAAGGACAGTGGATGGAGGACTTCATGATTAAAGTCGGGCCCTGGCTTTTTGCCCTTTCCTATTTCGTGGTCCCGATGGGATGCAAAAAGCAAAACTCTTCAGGTACACAATCTTCATCTTCGACTCAAAAGAAAACGGCCTGCTTGAGTTTTCAGGGCAACGGAGTCTATTTTCCGTCACACATCGGCGCCCTGATTGCCCTGCTTGAAAACAACATCGAACCCGTATTTGCGGTCGGCGGTTCCAGTGGTTCGATTATTGCGGCTCTGTCGCGTGCGGTGGTCGACAACGCCACCCTTTCACCTTCCGGTTCATTTCGCCCACAGGACGCTGCTCTGGTCTTGGCAGCAAGCTTACCGATGGTCGAGTCGACTCTTTTTCTTCCGCGTTTCAACACTCCGCTGCGGATGCTCGATTCCCTTGATGTCTTCCTGAGTGGTTCCAAACAAGGGGTATTGGCTGCCAGCCCCGACAACGGAATGATCAGTCCCGAATCGATTGTTGGTCAGTCTGCATTGATCATCAACTTCTTCCGCTCAGCAGACTTCAGGCAGCTGATTCGCATGAACTCACTGCAGGAAAGGGAAAAAGAAATTGTCCGTCTTTGGAAGAACTATGCGAATGCAATCGCAGTGACTCCCGAGATGTTTGCTGAAGCGTTGCTGGTTGATCGCAACACTTTGATGAACAGCAAGAAAAACGACCTGGTTGAAATTCAGGACCGCATTTTTGGATTGTTCAGAAGCGTCGGTGGCGAGTATTTCGGAAATTACAAAGACCAACAGGAATCCTGGAATCAGCTTTTGATCAGCAATCGAAAAATGCTTGGGGCGGACAACGGAAAAAATAAAATCGAAATGTTCAAGACCGCACTTGAAAAAGCAAAGGCACTGGAAAGTTTTGACGCGCTTTACGCGACACTCTCGGGTCCATTCCTCCTGCCAGACCCGGTGCGGGTATTCATGGCCTATCAGGGCGTTGAACATGGCTCGCAAAAGCGGATTGAAATTCCAACGAACACCATCATCCATGCCACTGCCCGCAGGGCCAGGAAGACAGATGGAAGCTGGAAAGAGTTGAAAGGACTTTCGGCTCTTCATCAAGTCTATTTTGCAAACACGCAACAGGCAGAAGGGTTCTCAGCGCGTCTGACAAACCCGCAGCACAATCCGCTTCAACCTCAAAATCGCCAGATGCAACCCGTCATTCCAGACGAGCGGATTGTTGTCAGTGGACAGTCTCTCGGGCCGAGCCTGACAGCCAGCACCGGCGAGCCGGCAGCTTTTGTTCGAAGTCCCATCAATCTCGATGTGGCTTCACGCGGGCGCCTGGGTTGGACGACGCCAGACGAAACATTGGTCGGCTATGGTGGCTGGCTTGAAAAGATTTCGCTGGGCACGGCCATGCAGTTCGATCAATGTGCACCTGATCGAGTCGATCTCTACTTTTTCACATCAGATGGAGGAGGAGTTGGCAAATTCAACAAGATGGCTTTTCTTGGACTTTTTGTCGATGAGCCTTATCGGGGCGCCCTGGCAGAGATCGCACAGAACCCTGCCTTGATCAGCAAGCTGTTGTCAGGCAGCACCAACAATTCAGGAATGTTGGAAGGTCAAGCTCAACGCGAATTCGATGCACTTGTTGTTTCAACCGAACAGCTTTTTGTTGAGGGAAAGAGTGCCAAAGCGAAACAGGGTAACGTGCCCGTGCTGCTGGAACATGCCAAACCTTCCGACCTGGGTGGAGCCGACGGCGAGCGGCAAAGCATTGTGATCCGTTCGAACCGCAGAGCACTCGTTCTCACGGCCTACGAAAAAACGCGAAAAATTTTGGATCAACAAAATCTGCTGGGTCGAACGATGATGCTTTGGAATGAGCCTGGTGAGAAAATCAGCATCTCTTCCTTGCCCACGCCCGAATCTGTGCAGACTGCTATCGAACGCATTGCGCCACGCAGGCAACATTGAATCGGTCGGAGAAGAGTTCGCCACGTCAGCGGAGTATCCGGCTGATGCAAGTGTGATGACGAGTCGAACTCGGTTGGAATCAAGTGGAGCACGTCACATGCTCTTTGCTGTATCGAAGTCATCTTCTTCGCTCACTTGGAAAGATATTCTGCAAGAAACCTGACCTCATTCTCAGATAGAGGGTCGGCGTATCGGGGCGGCATCGGGTTTTCATTGTCCTGAATACGTGCCAGGGAACGTTGCCTTACAGATCGGAATTCTGCTTCGATGTTGAAGTCCAGAAGGGGCGTTGAAGCGGGTACAAACTCGCTTTTCTTTTCTGTATGACAAGAAGCACAGCGCTCCTTCACGAGTTGTCCAACTCCATTTTGCCAAGATGGCACTGTGGCTGAGATATTGACGCCTGTTGGCGTGATGTCAGCTAATGTTTCCGCATGCGAGCATGCGGAGATTATCGCAACGAAAGATATTGCAATGATGTGTGTTCTGAAATTTCTCATCTTTCAACCTCTGCTTTTACGATGGGTGTCTGGAATCTGAAGAAGAAACGTACCGCGCTCAACCGTGAGGGAATAAAGAGTTGCGCAGCTCCAATCTGAAGTTGCGGTGAAGCCTGCCAGCCCAATGAGACCTGGCCGCCAAAGCTCCCTTCACCGTGATTTTCATTGAGGTCATTGCTGCCATCTTCAACAAGCAAAAGGTTTTGGTCCTCGGCGATAAAGAACTTGCTCGTCGCATTTCGTCTGAACGCCATAACTTCAGAATAAATAGCTGATCTCTTGTGGGTACCTGAAATCGAAAAGCCCGAGCTCGAGTTGCTGCTTTTGAAGCTGTCAGCGCTTCCTGTGGTCGCCGCACTTGAAAAACGACCCGTCAGTTGGGAGTCACCCGTTTGCTGATAAAGGCGTGCTCCCCAGATTATTCCATCCGACAAAATACCCTGTGTATCGGAGGCCTGAACTTCCAGGCCGAACTTTGTTTGTGTGAATATGCTTCCGCCGCTGAGAAAACTTCTTGATGCTTGTTCCGGAAGCCAACCTGCAAATCCGCGGATCAAAATCGAGCTCTTGAGCAGGTGGGTTGAAAAGGGTGCAATGGAAACACCCAGGGTTGGCAGCACGTGCACAGGTGCTGAGGGAACTCCCTCGGTCTTTGACCCCACCGTTGAGTCGATATTCGGAACCAGGGTGGCAGAAGTGCCAAGGTCGAAGGTCAATTGTCCGGTTGAGGGAGCCGCAAGGCCCGCCGGAACGTCATCCAACAAGCTCGCGCTGACCTGTATCAGCCTGCGGGTTTGGTCTTTCCAGACTTCTGCAGAAGCGTTGTCACTGATGAAAAAACTTGCCAGCAGAATGGTAACGACCCTGGTTGTGAGTCCACCAAGGCGGAAGAGTGTGGTGAGCCAAATTTGAACACCAAGAGCAGCAGAATCTTCATGATGTTTTCCATCTGAATCAAGTGCCTCTTCAAGCGAAGCGCCATTGTTCAATTGGAGTGCGATGTCCTTGCACTCGTCGGGAATGACAACGGTGTGAAGATCACACTCGGACGATCGAAAGAGGATGTGGCCGCCGTGGGCAACAGCGGTCGGCTTTTGAGGACAATTCTCATCAGCAGGCTCCTTCCGCTGCGACGCCCGAACAAAAACTGTGGTTGGATTCAAATGGATTTCTCCGAGTGGGGTTTCCGAAGTAGGGGTCGAGATTTCTTTATTTTCACTGGTCAGGACATTCCAGCGGGCAATGCAGAGTTCGACCATTTGGCTCAGTTCTGGGAATTCTTCATCCAGGTTCCTGGATTTCAGATATCCCGCAAGTCCCAGCAAGTTGTCCTGCAACAACACACCACTTAGGCCCGACGTAATGGCATAATTTGCTATCCATGCCTGAACGCGGTGGTTTCCAAATTTATCGTTCAATGGTGTCAGCAGTGTGTTCGAGAGTGTCTGTGTGATGCGTGAATAGAAGCAGTCTCTGTAGACGTCGATTTGATGGCTGAGAGATTCTTCGATCTTCAGTCTTGCTGGGTCTGTTTGGGTCCATGGAGGAGTGTAGACGGCTTCCACGAAATGGCTTTGCACTTCGGCAAGCTCACGGGGAGTCTCTGGTTCAGTTTCAATCACATTGATTTTTCCAACACCATCGTTCAATTCATTGATGAGCGTTGCCAAGCTGGCGTTTGGATCATCATTTTCAAGTACAATGGGATTGAGTCCAAAACGATGCAGGCAGCTTGTGAGCAGACTCCAACAATTTTCAGATACTGGCTGGTCATGGGTGTCGTGTAGCCATGAACCATGATTTGTGTGACCGGCTATATGGTACTGAGTCACCATCCAGGGCTCGAGAAATTCAAGTTCATCTTCTGTGGACGTGCCAAGGTTGAAGCTTGTGACAAGCACGTTGTTGACATCAAGAAGAATTCCACAGCCGGTTTCTCGGCAGAGTCGTGCAAGAAATTCCAACTCGCTCATTTCATCATGTTTGAACCGGACGTACCGGGAAAGGTTTTCCAAGCTCAAACGATGTCCAACAACACGCTGAACCTCTCTGACCCGATGAGCAACCCAGTGAAGATTTTCCTGCGTGTAGGGAAAAGGCAGGAGGTCGTAGGTTGCTTTTGCGTGAGTGCGTGTAAAGCAGAGGTGATCTGAAATCACTCGAGGTTGAACCAATTCAGACAACTCTGAAAGGCCATCAAGGTATCGCACATCCAAAGGCGAGGTGCCTGCAATGTTGATTCCCACTCCGTGCATGACAGTGCGACGGTCTTTTACAGTTTCAGCCAAATGAAAGCGGCCCCGTCCTCCGGCTTGGTGGATATAGTTGTCAGTCATGACCTCGACCCAAAGTCCTGTGCCGACATTCTTCCATTCATGATAGTGACCCGGGCGAAGTCCCATTCCGATAAAATCCGAGAGTTTCAATGATTTTCCCTCCATCCAAGTTCGACAAGGGATACGTTTCGGGGGCGTCAAAAGTGACATGAGCATGCAAAATCATAAGGGGCTTGTCAGTGTTGTAACCAAAAACAGGCTCAATCGAATTACCTCTCGACGGTTTCGGACATGATGTTTTGTCCAACTGATCGAAGGAGTGATACCTGATGAAAAAGACACTTGGATTCCTGGCAACGACAGCGCTTTTGGCAGCTTGCGGAAATTCAAAGACCGCACAAACCGACGACAACAAGAATACGAGTCCATTGGCCTCTGCGGATCAAAATGAAATTGTACGATGTTTTGGCATCAACAGCTGCTCATCATACGCGAAATGTGCAGTGACCGCTGCAGATGTCGAGGCAACAAAGAGAGTCTTTGGCGACAAATTTGCAGCGACCGAGCTTCATGAGTGCGCTGGTCTTGCGAAGTGCGCTGCAGCATCTGGTCAGTTGAATTGGGTTCAGGTCAGTCGCCAGGAATGCGCTCAAAAAGAGGGATTTCTGATCACAAACGCGGCCGATGGGACAAAAGTCGTCAACAAGATTTGAGGACGACGATGAACTCCCTGTGACCGGCGTTTTGACATATCAAATATCGTTTTGCGGGTGTGGGCTGATAGGCTTGCACTCGCGTGCTCGATTTTTTGGAGGAGATTTGGCGAGATGAACCCATCGACAACGCCAAACGACAGGGAGTGGCAGAATGCGCAACTTTTGTTCATGGCCTATCTATCGGGAGACGCCTCCGTTGTTAATCAACTTTTCACCTTGCTGGGACGAGCCGTCCGTGGTTTTTTCTTCGCGCGCACGAGATCTCAGGACGACAGCGACGACTTGACACAAGCGACGCTCCTTAAAATTCACCTTGCCAGGCATTCATTCGATTCGCGTTTGTCTTTGAAAACATGGATGTTTACGATCGCCCATAGAACCTTGATTGATCATTGGCGAAAGAGAGGCCGCAGGGACGCAACCGAGACTCAGGAAGACTCAGGAATTCTGAGTGATTACAGTGACCCGGAGACTATTGAACTGTCGACACTTGTCGCCCTGCGCGGGGTGCTGGAAAAGGCTCTTGAGTCGTTGAAACCATCCGATCGCTCGATCGTATATTTGGGTGTGGTGGAGGGGCTTTCCATGTCCGAATTGGCTGTTGTGGTCAACTCCACCGAGGGTGCTGTCAAGGTGAAATTGCATCGTCTGCTCAGGAACCTGAGAGGATCCTTGAGAGAGATGGAAGCCCAAGGAGACTCCCCATGAGTTTTGAACAGAATAATCTCTTTGATTATATCGCGAACGATGTTGCTTCAGGACAGAAAATGAAGTCGTTGCGTTGGCTGTTGTCCGCAGCAGTGGTTTTGATTCCAGCGATCTTCATTGCGAGTATGGGATTCAATCCAGGCCTGACCTGGTCTGGATCATGGATGCCTTGGGCAATGCTTCTTTCGTTTGTCGCTTTGGTTCTGCTATTTGGAAGTTCTTTAGGTGGTGCTCCTCGTGTGCGCTGGATTACATTGTTATGCGCCGCAGTTCTCTTCTTTTCATTGATTTTCCCTCAGTTTGGAGATGCTTTTGATCCTGTCGTGGAAAGTGGTGGTGATTGGCTTGACTCGCTGCATTGTTTCGGTTTTGGATTGATGATGGGTGCAGTCACATCATGTGTTTTGATTTTCACCGTTTTCCGATGGGGTCCAGTTCCGAATTCAGGAACACGCCTTACGATGAGCCAGGTTGCGGGGCTTGCAGGAGTTGTTGGACTTTTCTTTTATTGTCCCAATTCCGATTTGGTTCATTTGTTTACGGGGCACGGGCTACAAACTGCAATAGTTTTTGCTGGCGCTTATCTTTTCTCTCAGTTCCTGTTTTCCCGGATTATTCGTAAACAACTGGGAAAGTCCGCGGTTCAGTTCGAAAACCTGAGAAAATTCGACAACGATTAGTTCAGGTTTAGCCGCAAATTCCTGACTTCTCTGACAAGAGCGTCAATGCTGATTAATCTGCATAACGTCTATCCTTTTAACTTTTTCGCATCTCGGTCCGCCATGTCAATTTTGATCAAAATTGAATTTTCTTGAAGGCAACGAATTTTTTGGCGCCAATCAATGCGGGTTGCCGCAGAATGTCAACGCTATCGATCATTTGGAACAGAGTCTTTTCTCGCTGAAGATGTCGAAAGGAGATTCCAAAGATAATGCATGAGCATCCAAGCGAAGGATAATTTAATCCACAAGAGATAATGCGAAACGATTTGTGCTTCGGACCAATGATACAAATCGCGGAGCTTGTTCAAATCTCCATCGTTCTCATCGGTTGATATTGCACTTCCCCAGGGTATCCGAGAGGGATCGTTGCGAATCTGAAGCCACTGCATGGCAGCTGCACCAAAAAGCATGCCCCCGAGTGACACAACGGGGAATCGCCAAAAGTCCCAACGCAGTCGCGGTGGAAGGCGGTAGACAAAAGAAGCAACCAGGAGTGCAGAAAAAACAATTTCGCCTGTGAATCCAAAGGCGATTCGGTTTTCATTGATTCGCTCCAAAGGCACGAAAAACGTTGCCCAGAATTGAATCAGTAATGCCGCCGCAAAGAAGAGAATCATCACGCGTGAACGCCAGTGAATTGCCGTAACGATTCCAGCAGTCCACAATGTGCAGAAGAACAGGATGACAGAATTGGACCTGATTTCATCCCATGAGGTAAAAAAGGGCAAGGGCGTTGCAGAGATCCCCGCAAACCACGAAGCGGCAGCATGCCCCAATTCGTGCAATGGCATGCTCAGAAATCTCAAGAAAACCCGCAAACCTGTCAACTCGAACAAGGCTCCGACAAGTGTCGCCAGAGGAATGGCCAACAGCTCTATCATTAATGTTGTTGGGAGTTCAACATCATCGTTTTGTGTTCGGATGACATTCGACGTGTTTGATACTCTCGACACATCCCACCGGCCCTGACTGGCATGCCGTTGTTTCACATAGTAAGTTCGAAGGCACTTTGCCGTCTCATCCGAAACAAGTTGTCCTTGGCACCCGCGACAATTCCAAAACCGATGGCGCTGCAGGCTCACGACTTGCAACGATGAATCCGGACAGCGCGGGCACCAGAGATTCGAAGACTCACCCTCTTGAGATTGCTCGTCGTCGAAAGTCGCAATCCCCCGTTCAATTGCCTTGCTCCCAACAAAAAGTTCAAATTCACCGGAGTCGAACCACGACAATTCACAATCAGAACAGCGATTCAAGACAAGTCTATGATCGACGGAAAAATCCGTAATTTTCGTTCTACATTTGGGACACAAGATCGCTGCTGGTTGAGTGTGTTCTTCGGCCATTGCACAGCATCCTTGTCTATAATTCGATTCCGTCATCTGTGGAACAGCGCACCCCAGTTCAACCAATGACACGCTCGCAACAATGATATGACCTGCGTTCAGAGCGTGCATGAACGGATTTTTGGCGATCAATGGGATTCAACAAGAATGACTGCTGTGACCGGCATGCGGAAACGATCCGGGCCAACGGAAGACCCTTGCCTATTTTGCAAAGCTGTTCCATCGGCCAGTTCCGCAAGTCCAAGCACTTGCAGCGCGTTCCGAAAAATTTCGAATCGTCTCTTTGCTGGAGTTTGTTGACCGGAGAGGGGCAAGGCGATGTCACTGGGTGACAGTTCGAGTGAGTTGAAACCTGTGCTGTGCACCAAGCCGAAAGGATCTACCTTCTGCTTGGATAAATTCCCACTGTACAAATAAAGTGGACTACTTTCTCGTTTGGACTGTTCAGATTGGGAACAGCAAAGGTTGTTCGCGAATCGCCACCGTACCTGTTTCCAAGAAGTGAATATAGCGCCTGGTTTTCGAAAATTTGCAGCAACTGACCATCAGCTCTGACAAACCCTTCAAGCTCGGTGTTCGGAAAAAGTAATGCAAATGAACGAACCTCTCCCAAATAGCACTCAGACGCGAAAGCACTGGTCGACAGTAAAGTGCCCAAAACAACTGCTGCAGCTTTCATAAATTGAATCTCCTGGACAATTGATGATGATGTTGATCGTATCAAGACGACAGGTAGTATATTCAATTCTATTTGAAAAGAGAAAAGTTTGAGAAATTTTCAAGGGGTAAGACGCACAATTCACTGGGTTTGCATTGATGCGTTGGTGAAGTGCTTGCAGCTGCTGTTGGCACGCCTTTGAATCCTTCCAAAGTTCGAACGCAACTGCTGTGCGCGCCATGACGCCTGGAATCAGCTGAATGAATGTAAAGAATTTGCTCGCAGGACGTTGAACTATGCTTGGCAAAAAACTTCAATTTCTTGGCGTTGAATGAAATTGATTGAGCCAAGATGGTTTATCGCTCCGTTGGTCAACCATGCAGACAGAGCTGAATCGAAGCTCAACAGTACGCACTGTCTCACTCCAGAGTCTCTCAGTTGACTCCTGAGGCAAAACTCCAAAGCACCTCATGCACTCTCTGTCGGCCCTTCCAATCAGTTCAATTATTTCATGAGAATAGAACTCTGGCGCAGGAAGCGACTTTATCTTTTTGAGTTCAGACAAAAGGATTTGCGTCATCGAGACGCTGACTCTGGGCAAGAGAAACTGCACTATTTCCCAGCTCAGTTCCGAATGAAAATGTTCATCGCTCGCAATAACATCAAGCACTTTCTTGATCTCTGGTTCACGAGCAAGAAGAGCGCCCTCACGCGCGTGAGCAGCGCTCAAAGCCTCCATCAAACATCCATCAACAAAACATTCAAGGACAAGACTTTCGAGAGAGCCATGGTCGAACGATTGCCTCAAAATCTCTGGCATAATATCCGGAGAGAATGGTTTACCGGACAACGAAGAAGCAACGGAATAGCAAAGGGTGGCATGGTTGATCTCCTGACTTGCAGCTCTGAACACTTTTTCCATGAGATCGGGAGGAGCACCCAAAGCGATGAGCTGCAGGCTTAGTTTCGAAAAAGCAGGAATACTGATGTGCTCCTTTGAGGCATTGTCGAGCCAAATGGCTTCAAGTGCAATCCGCGAATCTATATCCGGCTCTGAATGGAAGTTGATTCTGCAGGCATTCCAGGGGGAAAAATCTTTTGATTTAGATAGCTTCGATACAGTGGGTTTTCCTTTCATGCGAAAGGGGCGGCCATGACCTTGCAGCCGACTTAGGACAAGCAAGAGTCCGCCAAATGCTGAAACCGGAAACATGAAAAGTCCAAAAAATAAGGGTTCCCTTATGCTTGCCTTTACCAATTGATCAGAGAACTTGATCGTAACCGTGATCGTTCTGAATACCAATACAATCAATGACAGGATGGCAAGCCAAAAATAGAGATAAAGGTTGTTCACTGAGAATTTGAAACTGAAAATAAAGCCTATCAGCGGTAGACCGATTAATATTGAAACAACAAGCCGACGCGAAAATAACACTTGTCGTGAAATTTCATCGTCATGCACTTCGTTCCTTTCGCTTGATTTCTCATTTCGCACCGCAAAAACAAAAAAAAGTAAAAATATCGTCAACCCAAACGCGCATACTAGCCCAACAATTAGGAAAAAAATGGAATCCATCGAAGTTGGCTCCCTGATAGTCGGCTCTCTTCTTCATCAAGGCACTAAATGTGGACATTATTTTAGCATGCCAAACAAATGTTTATCTCATTTGAAATCAGATTTCTGACAAAATTCAGTTCGACCTCGCCTTTTCCCGGGCCTTGGAATCGAAACGACTATCCTTGATCCCGGAATTGCATGCAGCCGAAATTTCGAAATTTTTGGAAGCTTTGTCGCAGCAAGAGTTTGAGACGTCGCCAACCAGATTCTGAGCGTTGGTTATGACGGCGCATTGAATTTGCGCTCTGTAACCAAGGGAATGAGAGTTCTGGTCAGGCAAATGGCAGCCTTCGCCATGCGGCGTGCACCGCAGGACGGACAGAATTCAAGGCCCTATCGGGAAAAAATACAAAATGAAAGTTCTAAAAACATCACAATGCACTCGACCAAGAGGCAAGCAAAGATTCCGCAGTGAAAGTTGTGCGGGTATCAGCGTATATCTACAATCGACTATCCGAATTTTAACGGCTTCCGGATGCCGTTGGTGAAATCTCTGGAGCATATTGAGATTTCGCCGTGTTGCATGTCATTGGGTCACGCACGTTCCTTCAATGATCAGCTTTTCGGTGAAGGAAAGAAAGCTGAGTTCGGTTCGATACTGGCTGGTGATTCCCGTGATTATCCCGTTTTTGCACTGGCTCACCAGAGATGCATACGCACTTTCAACAAATCCATTGTCTGTTTTCGCAAAAAAGTAATGACGAGAACCTTCAGCAACAACTTTTTTACCAGGTCTCATGCCCGTGAAGTCGGTTGCGCCATATTGGTGAACACTGTAGGCACATCCATTCATCACTATTGCAAGGGCTGCAATAAACCCAAATTTTTTCACTTGGCGGCTCCTTGAGGACTGTTGGCCGCGCTCCGCGAGCGTTTTGAGTCAACACAATAGCCGGTTGCCGTGATTTGGTCCTTTGAAACAATTAAGTAAAACGTTGTTTCATATTTGGTCATCAGTCCGCTGACTTTTCCATCACAATTCTGTCGCAACTTGGTGGTGATTTCGTCAACGTAGTCGTTGTCGAAATTCAATCCAAGAAAGATCCACTTGCTGACCGTTGCGACCACGGGTTCGTTGCGGTTTTGGGGAATACTCGTGACCGAGACGCTTCTCAGTGATGCGCAGCCCGTTGTCATCGAAGCGGAAAGAGCGATAAACGCAAAGATTGAATAAAACCGAAAACCGGAAGAAAAACTCGGTAGTCTCATTTGACTTCTCCCATGCAATATCCGGTCACACGGACACCTTCTGTGCTTCCAAAGTGAAAGTTTCTGAACTCCCGATTGGACACCAGGCTGTGAACTTGTCCACTCGGGCATTGCTCAAGAATTTTTTGGCCCAGCTGTGACCAGGCGTTGATGTTGTAAACGGGGTTGCCCGTTCTGGGCCCCCACTGAAACAGTCCGATAATGTTTTTTACTTGGTCTGCTTCCTTGCTTTTGTTCGCCATGCGTCCAATGGCTTTCGACGAGCTTTCGAGGTTGATGCCGAAGTCTGTAATTTGGATTTCAAATTTTCGGCCTCCGCTGGCAACGTCTCCGATGGACGTTTTATGCAGAGTCATGCAGCCAGACGTCGCCAGAGTGCAACTGACGATTCCAAAAATGTGCGACTTCATGGATAACCTCGATTTGCTGTGAATTCAGAAATAAATCGATATTTAAATTACAACCGTTTTTTAAAAAAAAAGACGCGCCCCCCTGTTCACCCGTGCGGATTGGGGTCAAGCGATGATGACTCGATGACGGTTCTGGCTGGTTTTGTTTGTTATGCGATCAGTGAGTGGTACAATACAGCTTTTTCAGGCGGAGGCTTATTTTATCCGCTTGAAGTCAATTCGCAATCCGTGAATCTCCCCCCTGGGCAAAAGAATCAGTGCAAGTTTATTTGCAGCTGCATCCGAGAATCCCAAACATCCGTCAGCCCCTCTCCTGCCAGAAGGAGTTGCTTGGCTGACGTATCTTTTACCCCAGAGTTCATCGCACTGGGCTTTGAGTGACTTGGGATTGTTTTTAATCCCAAGGTTCTTTCCGACTGAATTCTCAGACGCAGGTAGAAAGACTTGGCTTCCATTCTCACTGACTTCCTTGCCGGAATCGCAGTTCCTGAATTGCAAAACGCTTGGAAAGATATCAGGACTCCAGGCAACGGGAATTTTCGATGGCTTCACTGCTTTTGCAAGAGCTGTTTTTTCGCAAGTCAAAATTGTTTTGAAAACTCCTCTGCCACTCTGATCGATCTGTGTTTCGACTTGCCAATCTTCATTTCTCAGTCCAACCGCGTCGAGTTTGAAGAAAGACTTTTCACCGAGTGCATTGTATGAAAATCCATCATAAGACTCAGCTATCCAGGTGCCGACGACGGGAAGGGGAGCACCTGCTGACTGAACGACCGTAGATGAATCAAAGGTCTTTTTAGGAGCGCATCCGAATCCCAAGATTAATGCAAAAAAGACAAATAACACTGGCTGCTGTGACATGTTCGATTTTCCCTCAGAACGAGCAGTGCATTTTTCGGCTGCCTTACAAAAAAAATGAGTCATTTGCGATCACCAGCGCCTTTGCGAAGGGTAGCTCGGCAAAGTCCAACCTCCTGGATTTCGGGTTGCCCAATTGGTCTGCCATTCTTGGTTCACACCCGGAAAAGATACGAAACAAGCAGCCAGCCATCCACAAAATCCAGCCTTTTGAGCACTGCTCCAGAAGCCCATTGACTCGTTTTCAGAGATGAGACCAAGCTCTCCCCGCAAAGCACCAGCCGAATTGACACAATCACTTCCTCGGCCTGTGGAAGACTTCCGAATTCTCGCAAGATCAGACTCTGTCGAAACTGTCGCCTTTTGTTCATTTAAATCGTCATTCAATCCAAAAACGCGTCTCAACTCCGGACTTTCAAGAGTCATTGCAAATTCCCTTGAAATTGACTTGGAATGCAATGCGACAACATCCCGGGCACCGGCGAAATTGGCTTCTCTGACTGCCGATTCGGTCACACCATCAACTCTAAGAACACAGTATTCGGGTTGTGTCTCCTGACTTTTCGAGATCTGCCCAACAAGGTATGAATACTGGGCCTTCAACGATGTCGGTTGGGAATTCTCGTTGCCCGTTGAGCATGCCAACATCAGAACAGTTGAAAAAAAACTGATGGATTTGACGAATGGATTCAAATTAACTTCCCCTTGTGAAAATGCTTTTGACTTGATTCTTTGAGTACAGTTCCTTTTTTCACATGTGGTCACAGATTGCCGGTGTCAGTTGCAGCCGTACATTTCCAATTTGCCAAGTTTAAGATTCTTCAAGTCGTGCAATGGTTCGCAACTTCGTCGCCAAAGAAAAAGGCAACAAAAGTCACTTTCAAAATGCTCGAAAAAAAATAATCTTTTATCATCTTTTACGCGAATCTTTTCTCATATCGGATTCAGCTGATGAAAAGATGAATTCGAGTAATTAGATTGAGCAAATTTGAATGGTTGGCACAAAGTGAATTGTGTTGATCTCGAATTGTTGTAGTTTCCGAAGGCGTGGAGCGCACGGTGGTTCCGCGGCCAGAAGAAACTCTTTGATTCGCGCCATCAATATTCAGATCCGGTTGTGGGCATTTTCTGGAACAAGGACTGTGAATAAATCCTGAACGGAACATGTTTCAAAAGATTTGTCAGTCATCGAAATAAAATAAAGGGAGAGGTTGCCGCCGCTATCTTGTGCGCCAAGATCAGCGTCGAAGTTGGAATCCACAAATCTCTTCCCTCTGTCCACTTTCAAGCGCGTCGCTGTTTTTAGGCTCACAGGCTGCAATAACTGAGACGCCTGCCAAAATGGGAATAATTCCTGTAGTACTCATGAATGACTCCCTTTCGTTCTGGAGGAAATGCAGCAAACTCATTGCCGCCCTTGCATCAATGTAAAGAATTGAATTGGATGAAATAAGAGTACTCGAACGGTATCCAGGGATTGGACATGACGTTTGCTTGAACGGCAAAACCCGGCATAAAGATAGCCCAGGCTTCAGGATCAAACTTCTGCTTTCATTCGGAGATCGCCCAATGGCAGGGGCAGTCGTTCAATTGTTTGATGAGTTTATTCATGTTCCATATGTCAAGCTTTCAATCCGTTTCTGCGTTGGTTTTCGGGTTATCCAGCGTCACGAGATTGTGAACATTGAGAGTGTCATCGGTGCAGGAAGAAGTTCCGGTACTTCTATTGATGGAGTGGCGATCTTGCTGATCGGCCTTGCAGACTTTTTCAATCAGCCCTTTGTTCACGAGCAGTCAAACCTGCAGCGTGTTGTCATGTTTCTTGCATTCGCGGAAGGCGTCTGAGGCATTTGACATCTCTGGGTGCAGCTTCAAATTGGTCTATTATTGTTCGGGATAAGGACATCTTGCCCATACAAAAGTTGATGCATATTTCAAGTCATACTGTTCTGCCTCAATGATCAAGTCTTCTGAGTCGCTGTCTCGTACGCCCTGTGTGGCGCTCCTGAGGCTGATCAACCCGTTGGAGTTGAATGACGAAGAGCACCAGTCCACTGTTCGCAATGTGTCCGCCGACAACGGCGTCAACAGTGACAATTCTGCAGACCTTGTGTCGAATATTGTTCCTCTCGCAAGGATAATGCTGAACGGTTCCAGTGGAATCCCAAAAAGAGTTGTCTGGCCAGCGATTGCAGCAGTAGCATTGGCCGACTTGTTTCCCCCGTAGTTCAGGGTCTGGAGTATCGATTTTGGATAAATTCCCGGACTCGTCGTCACGCTCATTGCAATGCTGCAGGATTTGCGTTGGGCAAATGGCAATCCGGATCGTGCGGGGAGGCGGATTCCCATGTCTGAATAGATCACTTGGATCTGATCGCCCGCTGTGATCACTTCGATGTTTTCACCCATCTGGCAGCCTGTTCCGTTTGCAACCGCGGTGTCTGTCTTCCAGAGGATGTTCTGTGGTTCTTCGACGTGGGCGTTTGCTTTAAGAAAAAAAAGGCAGAGTGTGAATGTAGAGAAGGTCATCAACTTCATGGTGGTTTCCCTCACGCAGATAGAGAATCACGCGAGCTACCCGATTGATGGCGAGTATATAATTGCTTGTGAATCTACTCGCGGCACAAAACTGATTTATTCAAAATGAAAATTGATATGCTTGAAAAAAAACAGCGCCGGAGGCGGAACCAGAAAAAGGTTTCAGCTTTTGCCGGCTGCCTTGCGCGCTGCAATGTATTCGCTGCGCATGAATTTTTGACGCGAGGTCAACAGCAACTTGAGGTCAAACGCCGAACCAGCGTTGAATTGCTTGAACCACTCCGATGCGTTGAACTTGTTCGAGAACTGAGGCAACGGACGAAACTTGTCGGTTTCAATGTTCCACTTGAATCCGCCCCAGGCCACTTCTGTTCCGCTCGCCGGCAACAGCTTCAACACAACGCACGTGACGTCTGTGCAGTTACAGCTGGGATTGGTGCAGTAGAGGTCATCGATCACATACCGTTCGCCATCAACAAATCGTTCGATGGGCTGCCCATTGGGGAAGAGCATCTGGAAAGGGACGAGTTTATCGGCCTGGATGGATTTCAGGTCCTGGTCTTTCCACAGGGTTGAAAGTTCAGGAGCGAAAGCAATGAACGGCTGGCGCAATGCCTCCAGAACAGTGGGCGTGAACGATGCGTTGATGCTTTTTTCGAGCTCTTTTCGTTCCGCATCGGAAAGGTTGAGCACCTGGGCGGCCTCGCTGAGGAAGTCGACATTTTCTGTCGGATTTGCGCCCACAGCTTTGCGCACATCTTCAATGGCATTGATTTTTCCGGATCTGACGTTGACCTGCACAACAAGTCCAAACACTTCGGTCTGGCTCGCCAGGCCATTCTCGGAATCCGAGAGAGTAGCCAAAATCTTGGTGCGCAGGGCGGATCTGAATTCAGTCAGCTTGAGCACCAGTTGTGTACTTTCGATCATTTCGGCGGCATCGAATGTGGTTGTGACTTTGCGTGGCAGCACCAACGCACCCTTGGCTTGAAAGTAGCGGCCGTTCCAAGTGATTCGAAAAGTGTCGTCTTTGCCAATGTTCAAGGGGAGGACTAGCGGGTTCATTTTGTGCGCAACCTTTCTTTCACGGCGGAGACGAATCCTTCCGGCAATGAATAAATTCTCCGCTGAACGCCTTGTTCGCTGAAGAGCGGCATCATGACTCCAAAACAGATGGTCACGCCCGCTCCCAACCATTGAAGAGCGCTCAGTGACTCACCAAATGCCACAAACCCAAGAAGGGCTGCAAATACTGGACCGGTGAATTGTCCCAGGGAGACAAATCCTGCCTCTGCCGCCTGAAACGCCCAGGTCATGAGATATTGAGCGAAAATAGCGGGAATACCTGATAAACAGAGGAGTGCCAGGACTGTCGGGTCGGAAGGGATTCGCAGCGGCGAAATAAAAATGCCCACCAAAAGAGCAAGTAGGACACCTGCGAGCGACAAGCTCAAGATGATCGTGTTTCCTGGTACGTTCTTCATTTTTCTAACGCTGAAATAGGCCACTGCTGAAAGAATGCCCGACAGGAAGGCTATGAAGAAATCACTGGCTTTGCTGTTTGAGACGAAGTCTGAAAATCCGCGACTACTCCCAACAGTGGCGCTGCTGGTGGGCAAAAAGCCTGTCGACAAAACCAATACGATGCCCGCAAACCCCGCCACGGCGAAAAAGACCCGCTTGGGGGTCAGGCGTTCAGCCAAAAAAATGTGTCCCAAAATCCCAATTAGAAACACGCTGGAGTTGGCAAACAATGAGGCAATCGCAATTGGGATGTGAAGAGTTCCATAGAAAAAACAAGCCATGCTGATGGCACCGATCACACCACGGGTGATCAACCATCGCCATTCACCGGTCGTGAGCCTCGGATGACTTTTTCCAGCAGACCTTCTGCGCAAAAGAACAAACAGGCAAATGAAGGTCATGGGTAGGCTGCGAAACAGAACGCTCTCCCATGTTCCAAAATTTGACGAAACGTTTGCATCGATGTGGCGCTTCAGTTGCAGATGCTGAGCTGCCTTGATGATGGCGATCATCAGTGAAAAGCAAAAATGGGCTCCCACCATCATGAGCAGGGCCCTTGCGGGATGTGAATTGGAGTGGACTGGCAACCTGGAACCCTCACAGCGTCTCGTGGGGTTGAGTCTTGTAGAGTTGTTGAACCAAGTCAATTCCTGGTTCAAAATCCAAATAAATCAGCCAGTAAGAGCTCTCAAGTTTCCTCTGAGAAAGTCCGATACCAGGCGGATGATGAGGCGAAGCATAGAATTTTCATTCCTTTGGGTCGTCGTGGGTTGCTCACTTGCAGCATGCAAGCCCACGAGCACTTCCGGCTGTTTATCGGTGTCCTCGTCAGCGTCCTCTATTGAGCCTGGAAAAACATCGTCCTTTATTCAAGGGGGGTATGTTCGTCTTGGCGATAAACTCTGCACAGCGACTTTTGATATTGTCGATGTGGGTGAAACCGAGATCAGGCTTAAGGCTTATTCAGCGCGCCATTGTCGTTTTGAATCGGCAACGAGCAACGCGCGCAATTCAGTGAGTCTGTATTTTGACCAGACGACTCAACGCAGTGCCGGTTACGTGAGCAACCTTCCTGCTGAAGAGTCGTTTTCAACCCGGGCTACAAAGATTGTTGCAGACGTTGGAACTCTGAATATTCCCTTGGCAACAAGTTTGTTTCGAGATGCTTTGGACGTACCCGTTCAGTATGATCCCTGGGGTGGCAAACCACTGAGCGGAGAAAGTTCAATCGTCTGCAACAATTTCGACATCGCTCCCGCGATAGCCGATCCTGCCAGGAATTTGAGTCAATCCTGCTGGAGCTATCTGGATTTGGGTACGTTTGATTTGAGGCTCAAACGTGACTCTATTTCCGCCAAGGACTTCAAGTTTGTTTCAGAACAGCTCAAGAAGAAACAGTTCAATTTGAGTGAGCATCTGAAAGCAAATCCCGCCCTGGCTGCAAATTCGTCGGAAATCAAGAAAGAAGTGGATGGAGTTGTTGGATTGCTGCGACTCCAGCGTTCCGCACAGCTGGCATATCTGTTGAGCATGGATCTGTGCAAGGTTTCGTCCGACTCGGGTTTTGATTCAGGCAAATTTTGCTCCGCGCAAAAAAGGATGATTGAAATTGCCGGGCAGAACTTTGTTGAGACAGATGAAAACGGCGAAGCTGTGAACATTTTCGACAAATTATCGCGGATTGGTGATCCCGGTTTTCCGGGGTTGAGTTACAGCAGACTTCTTGCGGGCGAGAGATTGGCGCTTGGTTCCAATCCGCTCGACTATCCATCGGCAAGCATGTTGGCAAAGGAGTTCGCCCAATCATTGAGAGAGATCTACAGCAACAGAAGTTTCATCACGGTTGGAAAAATACGAAGTGCCGTCAAGGCTGCAAGTGGAACGAGCCCCGAAGAACGTCTTTCGCCTGCATTTGTGCTCGGAACAAATTTTGTCACTTCTGATCTTACGGGTCGACAGCAAATCCAATATCTTCAGTTTCCTTTGACTTCAATCGGTGAAAAATCCTCAAATTTCATTCTTTCGCCTGTTTCGGGGAACCCAGGCACTTCTGTTGGAGACGTTTTCGGTGTGAGTCGTTATGGAATTCTTCGCTTTGCGCTTCAAAAGCAATCGGAGTTGATTTCGTTTTTTCCCTCCGACAGCGGCTCGCTCATCTCTCTGGGCGGAGTCGTGCCACTCTTTGCGCTCAACACGGTCAACGATCAGCCAACGTCGGGGGGAGCTTCCATTTTGGCTTTGCCGGAGGCTTCCGAGGAGTTGGTTTCGTCCCGACCTGGTGCAACGATTGCCAACAACGGAAACGCCTCTGGGCAGGCAAAAATCAAGCCAGGAATGTCGACAGCTGGGCGATGCTACTAAGGATAAAACAAAATAGTCCCAATTGACTCGTTGCATGGCCTGAAATGTTTCAGTTCTCATGGGATTTGCTGCGCCGGGTCTACTGAAGTCAGGGTCCGGTGCATCCCTTTCAGCCTCTCTTGGTGATATGGGCTTTGAGTTTGAACATCGCGGTTGTCTGGACCTTCTTTTGGAAAAACGGGAACGGGCCCAGAACGAGACCGACAGGGCCCAAAGCCTGGCGTGCCCAGCGCGGAAATGAAAAATCATCCACGTGTCGAACAATTTTTCCCTCAGCAAATTCCATTCGGGTTGAAACCTGGTTTTCCACCC
>JBMSQQ010000041.1:0-30293 GCA_049423385.1 Silvanigrellaceae bacterium
CCGGATGAACTGGGCAAGATGAACTTGTCCCTTTTGCAGCAACCAAAGCAAACGGGACTCTATGTCGTCAGCCAATTCACTCTTTTTGCCGACTTGCGCAAAGGCAACAGGCCAGGCTTTTCCCTCGCTCTCGAACCTGCTGCTGCGCGCGCATGTTTCGAGGAACTTTTGGCATTTGTTGGACGGAAAATCGAAGACCGTGTTTGGTACTCGGGGGTGTTTGCCGCAGATATGCAGGTTTCGTTGACCAACGATGGGCCTGTGACTGTCATGTTTGATTGTTCGATCGAGCGGGGTGTGGAGGGGCTGTGAAGCTGATTTCCAACAAAACCATTGCACGCTTGCAAAAGCAACAGATTCGATTTTCCAAATACGTTGGCAAGCTGTTCGAAAACTCAAGACTCCTGTTGCGCCTGTTGGTGCCGTTTTCTGTCCATATTCGTCTTTGGATTCTTTTTGTCCTGATATTGATCTTCCATTCGGTGCTTCAGCCGTTCTTTCCTAAATTGCTGCTGTTGAGTTTGAGTGCGTCGATTGCTTTCATTTCCCTTGTCAGGTTGGTTGATTTGCCACTGCGTGCGTTGCAGCAACTCACTCGCCAGGGTGGCTTTGATTTGTCGGGAGCGGTGGCGGCCATTTCCGGGCACGATGAGTATTCTCGTTTGGCGCGGGCGATTCAGGGAATGGGCCGCAGGATGAATACCTCGATTCAGGAAGCTCGCGAGCAAAACACACGTCTGGACGAAATATTCAACGCAATCGGTGAAGGCGTTGTTTTGTGCACAATGGAAGGAAAGATTCTCAAGATCAACCACACGGTGCGGCGTTGGCTTGAGTATTATGGTGATCCCACTGGACGTGATTTTGTTGATGTTGTTCGAAGTGTCGAACTCAACAAGCACTTCGTGTCGTTTCTCCAACGCTGTTTGAAGGCAGACCTGTTGGGTGGAGTTGAACCGGAGGTTGTCGAATCCATTCACCTGGATGGTTCGGAGGCGCGCCGGGTGAGGGCAAAAATGGTCCCGGTGCAGTCCGGGAATCAACATCCGGTTTGTTTCATCTTCCTTTTTGATCTGAGTGATCTTCACAGACTCGAACAGTTTCGTCGCGAATTTTTCGCCAACGTCAGTCACGAGCTGAAAACGCCAATTTCTTCCATTCGTGGCTATGCAGAAATACTCCAGGATCAATTTTCGAGCTTGCCTGCTGAAACCGCCCAACAGTTTCTCACCATCATCATGAGAAACTCCGAACAGGTTTCAACGCTTCTGCAGGACATGATTCTGCTGTCGAACATTGAGAGTGGGCAGATGCTCCTCACGCTGCAACCCTATGACATTCGCATGGCTCTTGCACGGGTCAAGGAAACTCTCGGCCCCAAGGCAAAGGAGGCTGGTGTGAGCGTGGTTGTCGATGTGTCTTCCGATATTGGCGAACTCAACGTTGATGGACAGCGCTTTGATTCCGTGTTGCTCAATCTGGTGGACAACGGAATCAAGTACAATCGACGCGATGGTTATGTGAAGGTTTCTGTCCGGCAAACCGAGAACGATTGGCTCATCTACGTTGAAGATTCTGGGCTTGGAATTCCCCACTCGGCCCAATTGCGTGCCTTTGAACGTTTCTATCGGGTCGACAAAAGCCACACCCGCTTCGGCGGAGGTTCAGGCCTCGGACTGGCAATTGTCAAACACGTCGTTCAGGCGCACGGAGGCAACATCACTCTGCGCAGCGAGCCAGGAACCGGAACTGTTTTTTCCGTGACTGTACCGCGGAGACGTGCACTGGCGCGCATCGATACCCACACACCATTTTGATTCGGATTCAGTTGGCCTTCCATTCGGCGCTGGCTGCACCCATTCCCGCCGCTGTGCATGCCTGTTTCAAGTCTGTTCTTGCTGTTTCCAGTTTGGCCAGGGTTTTGCCGAGTTCATCCTGTATCGGCACAACTTCGGCTTCCAGTGCTCTGACGTCAGCTTCAAGTTGCTTTGCTTGGTTTTGAAGGTTCGTCAGCAATTCTTGCGCCTGTTTGATCATTTCCGACTGCTGACCGGTTGTGACTTGTTGTCCGAGCTGGAGAATTTGCAAAAACTGTTGCTGTTGCGTGATCTGTCTTTGCACGCTTCTGAAAAGTTCATTTTTGCTGTCGATGGCGCTGGTTTTTTGGTCAAGGGTTGCCTTGATGTAGCTTGCCTGTGCGAGTATTGGAAGATCTTTCCAAAGCAATCGTTGCTCTGTTCGGTAAGTCACCTTGCCTGATGCTGTGTCCTGGCCAATCGAAATTGCACAGTGTCCGTCCTTGATGACACCTGGGATGTTTCCACAGGCATCGGGCTTGACTGCAAGTCCCAATGTTTTCGGGCTGAACGGATTGGCCACGCCAACGGGTATTTGTGCCTGGGCCAGGGCCATGCTCTCCGTGACTTTTTCGAGATCCGCAAGCGGCGTTTGGCTTTGGCTCACAAAGTCCTGACAGAACACCATTTCGCCCGCAACAGAACTCAACGAATAGCGGAAAAGATTTTCAACGGTGCCGCTTCCGGGCAAACCTGACGTCGGGGTGGATGTTGTTGCGAGCGTCGGCAGGACTGCAGGTGCGGGCGAATTGTTCGCGGACTTTTTGGTGCACGCTGCCAACGTCGCGGCGACCAGCGCCACACTCACGAATGGCTTCGTGATTTTTCGCGGAATCAATTTTCCTTGATCCATATCCCGTTCGTTCAACATGAATGGTTCCTCTGTCGATTGATTTCCAAGCCTGCTTTGTTCGCATCGGACGCGAATTTTAAAAATTGAGTCAAGTTTCCGCTTCAAACTTCCGATAACAGTAAAAATTATCTGAAGAGGCCATAATGAAACGTCTTTTCGTGCTTTTTTTTGCATTGAACACAGCCTGCGCTGAAAAGAAGCCCAGCGGCTCCATCGCCGAAAAGGGTGGCGCCATTGGTGCTCCAGGCGTCTCCAAGTCCGCCGATGGTTCATCGCCTGCACCAGTGGCAGAGCCGGCGTTGTGGACGACCAAGAGTGCTCCCCTGAAACTGCGCTGTGAGCCTTCGGGCGAATTGGGATTCCATATTTTGAACGGGCTGAATGAAACCAACAAATACATGCTGGCGCGGTTTGCAATGCTGGGTGCACCGGCCTTGAAGTTCGACGACACGGTGCTGCAAAACTATTTCAAACAAGCAGGATTCTCGAGTGTGAAACTCCTTGCCAATCCGAGCAAGGGTGTGCAGGGAGTCGTTGCAACTTCTGACAAGATCAATCTGGTTGTATTTCGTGGCACCCACAGCCCTGCCGGCGTCGCAACAGACCTCAATTTCATGATGTCTTCGGGCGGATTCCTGAACATGCCAGGTGGGGTGCACGGTGGATTCAAGTCTGCCTACGAGAGCGTTCAGGCAGATGTTGCCGCAGCGCTCGATGCCGCAAAGCGTCCGGGAGTGCCGACCTATTTTGTTGGGCACAGTCTTGGCGGTGCGTTGGCAATGATTGCGGCTGCGGATGGATTGGCCAAGGGAGTGAATGTCGAAGGGCTCGTGACGATGGGCCAACCCCGCACTGGAAATATCAATTATTCCTTGGCGTTTTCATCGGCGCTGAAGGAAAAGTATTCCCGGTATGTTTTTGAGGATGATCCTGTTCCGCATCTTCCTCCAGCACCGAGTGCCGGAGACCTTGCAGCAACCGCGCTTTCAAACAACAACTTGCTGAAACTGGCAGTCCAGTCCGCATCACTGATTCGCTTTGCTCACGTGGGTTCGCCGCTTCAATTGGGTCAGGCAAAGTTCGCGACTCAAAAATATGATTCCGATGACCTGTGGGACAAGAATTATTACGCAACAAATGCAATAGGCATCAAGGATTCCGTGTTTTCAGTGCTCGGGTCCACGGCCACTTCGTCGCTTGAAGCATTGGCGAATGACAATCTCGTGACCGACCATGATCTGGAAAAGTATCTGTGTTCAATGCTTGACTCAGCCAAGTGAGAAGCTTCAAGCCTTCGTGGGCTTTTGTAGCTTGTCGATCAGTTGATATCCAAAACCATGAACCGTCTCAATCAGGCTTCCAGCTTCTCCAAGCTTTTGCCTGAGGCGTTTGACGTGGGTATCGACTGTGCGTGTGTTGAGCTGCCCTTCGTAACCCCACACCCGTTGAAGCAATGCATCGCGGCTTTGCAAGCGTCCGGCCCGCTCTGCAAGATAAATCAACAGTTGATATTCGGTGGCCGTCAGTGCCACAGGTTCGTCGTTCACCAGAACCTTGAACTGATCTGGAAGTATCGTCAGGATGCCTATCCGGATGACTTTTTCATTGTCAGTTGTGGAATTGCTGCCCTCTCCAGTTGTGGATGAATCGGTGTTTTTCTCCGAGGTGGGAGTCAACGAAACAGGATGACTGACAGATGAATGAAATCCGGTTCTGCGCAGAAGCGCCTGCACCCTCAAGAGAAGTTCACGCGGAGAAAAAGGTTTTGTGATGTAGTCATCAGCGCCTGCCTCGAAACCATCAATCTTGTCTGATTCCTGCGACTTTGCAGTGAGCAGGATCACCGGCGTTGCCGCAAGCTCCGGGGTTCTGCGCAATTGGCGAAGCACCTCCGTGCCTTCCGTATGCGGGAGCATGACGTCGAGCAGGATGATGTGTGGTTTGAATTCATGAATGCACGCCAATGCTTTTTCACCGTCGAATTGAGAAAAGACTGTGTAGTCCTTCGTCGACTCCAGGGTGAACTTGAGCAGATTGTTGAGGTCGCGGTCATCTTCAATGATGAGGACCCTGGAACGAGAGTCCATTTGCTGTTGTGTTTGATTCGTTTCCGTCAAGTTCCAGACCCCCCTTTACACAACGTGGTGTAACAGAAACTTGCACCAGGTTGAAAGTCTGCCTTCGAAATTCAACACAATTGACACCAAAAAGCCTCAAGTGCAGGAGTGCAACACTTGAGGCTATTCATCTTGAGCTGGAAATCGAAAGTCAGGCGCGCTGTGGGTTTTCTTCCCGCTGTTGTTTGATTTTCTCTTGCAGCTGCATGATTCCATCGATGACCGCCTCGGGCGTGGGTGGGCAGCCAGGAACGTAAACGTCAACGGGCACAATGCGGTCAATGCCCTGAACCACATGATAGGCTCGGTAGAATCCGCCTGATGATGCGCATGCGCCCATCGAGAGCACCCATTTTGGTTCCGACATCTGGTCGTAGATGCGGCGAAGGACGGGTGCCATTTTCTCGGTAATCGTTCCGGCGACAACCAGAAGGTCTGCCTGACGCGGGCTGAAGCGGACAACCTCTGCGCCAAAGCGCGACAAGTCGTATTTCGGACCCATCACGGACATCAATTCAATTCCGCAGCAGGCAGTTCCAAACGGATACGGCCACAACGAATTGCGGCGCGCCCAATTGACGAACTGATCCACTTTCGTGGTGATATAAAATTCGTTTCCATAGCTGTGGTGCTTCATTTCGATTCTCCGGTCTGGGCACTTGAGCAAATGTTAACTAATCACAGGAGCATAGGGTTTGTCGATGGTTCTTGGCCGAAATCCTCCAGATGGCTCACTGCAGGAAGATTTTGAGTCCGCCTTCGCTTTGCAGTCCAATCTCCAGGGAATCACCAAATCCAAGAACACACGCGGTGACGGGGCCATCCACACAGACAATACCGTGACGCATCCGTGAGAAAAGTGTGATCGTCTGGGTGTTGCCGTCAAGCACGAGTTTGGTCAATGACAGGTGATGACTGGGTTGGGCATAGGGCTCCCGCACTGCCAAAAGAAAACGGTCCGAACCCACGTCCAAAGCCCCAAGTCCATACGAGTGGATCGCAGCGGTGCTGCCCGCGGGTGTTGCCAACCAAAGTCCGCTCGAAACCTGCTTTTCGGTCCGTTGTTCTGGTCCTTCTATCGTCAGCGTGTATCTGCTGGCTGATGCGGGATGCTGATGGCCGAAATAAATGTCATTCAATGCGTACGGGAGTTGAACCCCAAGATTGGTGCGCGCCACAAGTCGACGCACGGTTCTAGGCTTTCTCTTTTCAGAAATAATCTCTTGAAGCTTTTCTTCAAGGTTTTTGGGCGAAAGTGCACACAGGTGGCCGACCGAATGTTTTGGCACAGAATTCAGGCCCACCACGCGGGTCGTTCCACCCACGAAATGGCTGGTGCGGAGCAATGTCCCATCACCGCCGACGCAAATCACGAGGTCGAGTTTGGATTTCAGTCCTGGTTCCCGGCCAGCCTGAAAATGCGCGGGTCCTCCGCTGGGTGCCTGAGCAAGGTCGTCGAGCGTGTGCAGGCTGAAGGAGAGTCCCTGTTGGGTGAGGAAAGTCAGCAAATTGTCGAGAGTTTGGCAGTGCTGGTCATGTGCATTCTGGAGAGTGTCATCAGACTGGCCGTCTTTGAGAAAGTAGCTCCGCCCTGTCTCAGTGCTGAATTCTGCAGCATATCGTTCCAGTGCGGTTTTTTTCTGAATGACGACGATATCAGGCAATCGTGCGTGCAATCCCCAGGGAAGGTAGGATGACATCAGCGCAGGAGCTCCACGTTGCGCTTGATTTCCTTGTTGCTGGTGTACAGGTCAAAGAGTTTGCGCTGCATCGTTGAGACGTAGGATTGAGCCGACAAGCGTTGATCGGCAGCCTGCAGGCGGCGCAGACGATCGCCGTCCGGAGTGAGTCCTTCTTTCCGACTTGCCAAGCGCACGAGAGCTTTTCTGCCACCAAAATCGAGAATCTGGGGTGCCATGTCGCCTTTGTTCTTGAGACCAAAAAGAACTGGCAGAAGCGCATCGGAGGGGCCAAGATCTTCGATAAAACGGGTCCTGGGCGTGATGGCCTTCTTGCCGGTCTTCCATTCAAAACCGTTGGCCTCGGCAAGCGAATTGACCTCGGCAAATTTCTTTTCTCCCAGCAGTGTGTTGATTTGCCCTTCAATGCCGGCGCTCATTTCCGTTTTGATTTTTTCGCTCAAGGCCCGCTCTGCGAGTTCGCCTTTCACGTCTTCAAATTTGCGCTCGAGCCGCTCGCGAGACTCTTGCCACCGGAGCAACCTGAAGCCAAATGGCGTGTCGAGCACCTCGGAAAGGGAGTTGTCTTTGTTCAGTGTGAATGCAGCCGCAGATGAAACGGGATCGATGTTTGTCGAATCAATCCAGCCAATGTCGCCCTTCGCAAGCTTGGCGGTGGCATCATCGTTTGTGCTTCCTGCGATATTGGCAAATGATTCTCCTTTGAGGATTTTCGCACGAACATCGTCGATGATTTTCTTGGCGTCGTCCTTGCTGCGGCTCTTGGCATCTCCCTCGACGCGCTGAGCATCCTTGTGGGCAACCAGAATCGAAAGCGCGCGGACCTGTGCGGGTCGAACGAACTCCGTCTTGCTGGCCTCGAACGCGTCCTTGAGGTTTTTCTCGTTTGCAGCATCAGCAGCGTACTTCTTTGATTCCTCTACGAGTTTTTCCTTGAGCTTCGTGGGGTTGGGTTGCACGTTCGCAAATTCAAGACTGAATTCGGTACTGTCGCGCAGTGCTTTGTCGGTGAGAATGCTCTTGGGTGTGACTTCAGGCAGATAGAGCAGGGCACTCATCTTTTCGAGCGTCATCGAATCGCGACCCTGCTTGTGGAAGTCGAGTTCGCTCATGTAGCCACTTTTCAAAAATTTTCTGTAAATCGCAATGTCGAACTGCTTGGTCTTTTCATTCTGGAACTCGGGACGCCGACGGATCCATTGGGCGACTTCCTGGTCGGATGGGTGCCAACCAATCCGATGTGCTTCTTCAAGCATCACTTTTTCCTGGATCAGTTGGTTGAGTGCGGACTGGATGTTCGCTTCGCGGCGGCCAGGCTCATTTCCCGATTGACGGTTGAGATTCTCCACAACCCTCTGCAATTCCACCATCGATACGGACTGGCCGCCAACCATGGCTGCGACGTTTGTGTCGAGTCCACTGGGGTTCGGAGAGATTCCAGTGATGGCAAAAGCAAGCACACCGAGAGCGATCACAACACCGACAGCCAGTGACTTTGCACTCGGGGACAAAAGGCTTTTCGTAGATAAACGCATGTCTGCCTCTTCGTTGGGCTGCCGGGGGGCTTGGTCCGCCACGACCCTGTGGCGACACGTCCGGATGCCGATTGGCGCCGCACTGCGACACCAAATCTTTTAGCACGCGAACTTTCTTTTTCAACCAAGTGACTATAAATTGAACGAGTTATCAACAATGCTCACCTCTTAAGGACCTCGCCATGCTCGTGTTCCGCAGATATGGTTTTGCGTTGCTTGTTCTGAGTGCATTCATATTTCCGTTTGCGTTCTACTCGTCCGACGTGTCGACGCGTCGGGATCTCTCATTGGTTGAAAAGGTGGTCTACACCGTCAGTCGGCCGCTGGAATTTGCCTTCAACCTCGTGACGCATCAGTCCAGCAGCTTTGTGAAGTCCTACGTCGATTTGCGTGGTGCACGTGAGGAGTCCGAACGTTTTCGGGATGAAAATTCGAAATTGTCCGTTCAAATGCAAATGCTCAAGGAAGTTGAAAAGGAAAACGAACGGCTGCAGAAGTTGCTCAACTTCGTGCGCAAGGTGAACTTCAAGTTCGTTTCGGGGCACGTCCAGAGCGGTGATCCCAGCTTTTTGTATCGCAGTATCCGTTTGAACCGCGGTGAATCGGATGGTGTACTTCCAGGAATGGCAGTGGTTGCGGCAGAGGGTGCTGTGGGTGTTGTGATGCGCACCTTGAAGGCCTATTCGGATGTTCTTCTTCTCAACGATCCCAACTCCAATCTTGACGTGATTGTGGCCCGCAATCGCCGCCGTGGAATGCTTGAAGGAAGTTCATCGCAGGGAATGCTTTTCAAGTATGCTGACCGGGGAAGTCGTGTGATTGTTGGCGACGAAATCGTCACAAGCGGATTGACCGGTCCTTTTCCGCGCGGGATTGTTGTTGGCCGTGTCACCCGAATCCGGGTTGAGCCGGATGGTGTGAGCCAAATCATCGAGGTTGAACCTGCAGTGAATTTTGCAGAGGTTTCTGAAGCGTTGATTCTGCTGAGGAGCAGTCGCGAGGTGGACGTGATTCGCAAGGTGGGTGGAGTCGACTGGATGAAGAAGCTCGTCGAAACCATCCCGGGACGCAGCGGAGGCTGACATGTTGCGCATGCGGGCATGGCAGGTTCATGCGACACTCATGATTGTTATCGCACTTGCCGTGGTCTATTTTCAGTCTTATTTTCTGGCACGCGCGGGTTCGCCGTGGCTGCATGTCGACCTGGCGACCATCTTTGTTGTTTATGTTGCAATTGAGCATTTGTTGTTGGGTGCATTGCTGCGCATCTTTTGCGTGGCCGCAATGATGCACATGTTCTCGGGAGCTCCGGACGGTTTTTACTTGATGTATTTTCTTCTGGCCATCGTCATTGCAAATTTGCTTGCCAGGGTTATTGCCCTGCACAAGTTGAGCAGCCAGATTCTTGTTTTTTTCGGCATTTTTCTTCTCAAGTTCGTGCTCGTGTATGCGAGCCTCAACAAAAACCAGCGGGTGCCCGACTTGCTTTTGTTCGTCGCGCGAATTGCGCCCAGTTTGATTGTGACGACCATATTGTCGGTGCCGATCTTTGGCCTCCTGTCTCGCATCGATGGCCTGTTTGATGCCAGTGCGCGACGCGACAGGCGTCATGATCTGGTTGAAAATTAAAGGGGTGATTCTTGGCCGACAATCGATTCAAATCTGAAATTGTTATCGATCCGCGACGGATTTACATTGCCATTGTCTTCTTCATGTTTTTGGTCATTTCCCTTGTTGGCCGGCTTTGGTATCTGCAGATTCTCAAGGGGCGCGACTTTTCGATTGCATCGGAACGCAACCGTGTTCGGGAAGTCACTCGGCCTGCTCCACGAGGCCTCATCTTCGATCGCAACGGCAGTTTGATGCTTTCCAACCGGCCTTTTTTCGACCTGGTCATCATTCCACAGTACCTTCAGAACCGTGACCAGACCCTCAAGATTGTTTCCGAGCTTTTCAGTATTCCTCTCGAGCAAATTGAGAAGCGCCTGGCGGAAGCTGCGAGTGTTCCACACTTTGTTCCGGTGCGTATCAAGCGCAATTTGACCCTGCATGAAGTTGCGGTCATGGAATCGAACAAGTTTTTTCTGCCGGGTGGCGACGTCGACACGGCCCCACGGCGCGATTATCAACGCAGCGACTCGGCACATCTTTTTGGCTATCTGGGGGAAGTGACAAACCGCGAACTGGACACGCTGAATGCCGTTTCCCGCGACTATCAGTATCGCGTCGGATCGATCATTGGAAAAATGGGCGTGGAAAAGAAATACGAAAACAACCTGCGTGGCCTTGAAGGCAAAGACTACCTTCAGGTCGATGCTTATGGTCGTCTGCAATCTGCGTCGGCAATGGACCTTGGTTTGAGCAGCAAGAAGGCCGGCCAACGTGGTTACGACATGTTTCTCACGATTGATGACGACATCCAGCGCGCTGCGGTTGAGGCGTTCAGAAACAAGAATGGTGCTGTTGCGGTCATGAACGCGCAGACCGGAGAAGTTCTTGCATACGTGAGTCACCCGAATTTCAGTCTCTCAATGTATCAGGACGGCCTGACGGGAGAAGACTGGCAGCTCCTCCAGACGAATCCATTCAAACCATTGCTGGACAAGGTCACCGGCGGTGCCTATCCGCCAGGATCGGTGTTCAAGATTATCACTGCTCTTGCCGCGCTTGAGGAAGGTGTGACTTCTCCCCAGCGCACATATTCATGCAATGGTGTGTTTTCGCTTGGAAACGGCAAATGGCGTTGCTGGAAGAAGACGGGTCACGGAGTTGTGAATCTGCGCAAGTCGCTGGAACAAAGTTGTGACGTATATTTCTATCAGGTTGGCAACCTTCTGGGAGTTGATCGCATCGCAAAATGGTCGAAGGCATTTGGTCTGGGCGAAAAAACGGGCCTCGACCTGAACATGGAAGTGACGGGAATTGTTCCGTCGACAGAGTGGAAACTGCAGACCAAAGGTGCGCCCTGGCAGAGTGGTGACACCATCAACGTTTCCATTGGCCAAGGTTACAACCTGATGACCCCTTTGCAAATCGTGACCATGATGGCTGCGGTGGGAAATGGTGGAAAGGTGTTCAGACCCTATCTGCTCAAAAAGATTGTCGACTCACAAGGAAAAATAATCGCAGAAGAAAAACCACTTCTGAGAAAAAGGGTCACCTACAAGCCGGAAAATCTCGCCCTCGTGAAAGCAGGATTGGAAGATGTGGTGATGAGCCCGACTGGAACGGGCAAGCGTTCATTGGTCAACGGTTTCAGAATCGCGGGCAAAACGGGAACGGCCCAGACGGCTGCGCTCAAGCGAACCAAGGATCAGGAGGAATTGCATTTCCAGCAGCGTGACCACGCCTGGTTTGCTGCCTACGCACCTGCGGAAAATCCTGAAATTGCCGTGGTTGCCCTCAGTGAGTTCGACGGTGGTGGTGGTGGTGCCCAAGCTGCACCGATTGTTCAAAAGGTCATGGAAGCCTACTTGCGCAAGGCACACCCCGAAAAGTTTCCCACCAACAAGGTTTCGCAAAAAATTTCCGAGCGCAAAACGCAATTGGATGATGGCCGTAACGCGCCGAATGTGGATGTCCTGCCGCCTGAAGCCTCGGAGTCCGAAGCGGAAGATGGTGGCGAGGTGAACGAACCGTCGGGTGATTGAGGGAGAGAACGAAGGTGCTTTTGTTTTGGCAAATGCTCAAAGAGCGGTTTCGCGGAACCCCGTGGTCCCTGCTGGTGACCGTTTATTTGATGATCGGTATCGGTTTGTTCAATATGTACAGTGCGTCGGGAGCCGATGTTTCGCCGGGTCGCTTCAATGACCAGATCCAATGGGCCTTGGTCGGAACCCTTGCGATGATGTTCTGGGGCATCATCCTTGACCTGCGCTCAATCGAACGGCTGACATTTTTCAGTTACATTATCGTTTGTGCGTTGCTCTTTGCCGTTGATGTGACAGGACAGGTTGCCAAGGGCTCGCAGCGATGGTTGTCGGTTGGTCCAATTCGCATCCAGCCCAGTGAGCTTGCCAAGTTCGTTATCATCTTGATCGTTGCCCGGAGTTTTTCCTTCGTGAAAGGTGTTCATGAATTCACGATTCTTACACTTTGGCGACAAATCATAGTCATTGGCATTCCATTCATTCTCGTGCTTGTTCAGCCCGATTTGGGAACCTCCGGACTTGTACTGTTGATAGGCTGTTTTCAAATTGCATTTGTGCGCATCAACTGGACGAGTATCGCAATTGTTGCGTTCAGTGGCCTGAGTGCTTCGATTATCGCCTGGAACTTTATCCTTTACGATTATCAAAAATTGCGTGTTCTCAATTTCCTCAATCCTATGCGCGACCCGAAAGGTGCGGGTTATCACTCTATTCAAAGCATGATTGCCGTTGGCAGTGGTGGCGTTTGGGGACGTGGTTTCCAGCAGGGAACGCAAAGCCAGCTGAACTTCCTGCCCGAGCGACACACCGACTTTGCATTCTCGGTTTGGGCCGAAGAACAAGGTTTCATTGGCTGCGTGGTTGTCTTTGGTTTGTACCTTCTGTTGCTGCTTCAGATTTTTCAGGTTGCAGAAAAGGCCCGCGACTCATTTTCAGCCCTGGTGGCATTGGGAGTTGCTGGATTTTTTCTGTTTCATTTTTTCATCAACGTTGCCATGGTGGTTGGTGTGTTTCCCGTGGTGGGTGTGCCACTGTCGCTTATCAGCTACGGTGGAAGTCATATGTTGACGGTCATGAGCTGCGTTGGGTTGCTTGTGGCGGTTGAGCGGCGTCGGGCGATGTCTGCAACCTGAGTCATTTCAGAGTGAGAGAAAGCGATGAACGATAAAGACAGCATGGAAAAAAAGAGTTTACGCGTGCGTGCATTCCTGATTGGGGCAGTCGCAACCGGATTATTGTGCGGTTTGGTTGTATTGTGCGTTCCTGGAAAGCCCGAGGTTGTTGCCGATGCCGCAAAATCCCAGGCCTTGGCAGACGCTCAATCTGCATCTGCGACTCAATCAAATGCAGCAGCCGAGGCATCGACCACACCAACCGGCCCGGCGGCATTGCGTTCCGCACCCACGGGTCAGCGGCTCTACGAACGCTTTTGTGCGGGTTGCCATGGAGCCGATGGAAAAGCCCAAACCACCATGTCCCGGATGATGTCTTCAAAACCGACCAACCTTGCCGATGGTCCCTGGAAAGGTGAGCAGACAACCTCTGCAATCATTGAAATCGTGAAAAATGGAAAAGGTGCGATGCCCGCCTATGGCAAGGAAATTTCCAACGAAGCAGAGCTTTCTGCATTGGCTGATCACGTGCTGTCACTGCGTGGCGGCAAGAATCAATGACATTGAGAATTCTCGGCATAGACCCAGGCACACGCATCGCCGGCTACGGAGTTGTTGATTTGCACCCCGATGGTCGAATCACAGGAGTGTCGGCCGGAGTTTGGCGATTTGATGCTGATCTCCCTCTTGCCGCACGCCTCGCCTCGCTCGCAACCGAGTTTGCTCGCGTGGTGGGAATTTATTCTCCACAAGGTGTTTGTGTGGAGCAGGCTTTTGTGGCTCAAAATATCCGTTCGGCACTTTTTCTTGGTCATGCGCGCGGAGTGGTGCTCGCTCATGCGCATCAGAGTGGTCTTGCGGTGCATGAATTGTCGCCGACTGCGGTGAAAAAGGCTGTGCTTGCACATGGTCGCTCCAGCAAGGAATCCATCGCCCATGCACTGTCGCAAATTTTAAAGGTGTCTTTTGAAAATCTTCCCCACGACGCGAGCGATGCACTCGCTGTCGCATATGCACACGCGTTGAAAGAAAAAATGGCGCGCACGCAGGGGGTTTCCTTGAGTCAGGAGGGGCAGATGGAGAAGAAAACCAAGCGCAGGGCGGGCGGCTCGCGTTGGGCGTCGCCCGAGACTCCGCGCCATTCAAACTCGGTACGGAAAAAAAACGGATTTGAAATGTTTGTCGAAGGCGACAAAAAACTTCGCAAACTTTGAACGTTCAATTCTGCTTCAGTCGTTCCATGAAACTTTGAACTTCGCTCATCGGGAAACTTTCCTGAACTCCCGTTGAAAGCCATTTGCAGGCGAAAGTTGAGTTTTTCAGTTCTTCTTCACCGCGAAAGACGACCGCCTTTGCGCCGGTCCGTTCGGCCCATTGAATCTGTTTTCCAAATTTCGTGGCCGAGAGTGTTGTTTCCACGTTCACTCCTGCCATCCGCAGCACCCTTGAAAGTTCGAGTGCCGGCATGCGGTCGTTTTCGGAAAAACGGATGACCGCGACTTCAGTGTTTCGCTTGAGGTTTTGCGTCAGGCCATGAACTTCCAGGAAATTCAGCAACGAAACATCGCTCACTCCATATCCGATCCCGGGCAGGGGATCGACGCCGAAGGCACCGACGAGATTGTCGTAGCGACCACCACCAAACAGGGCGCGGCGATTGTCGGGATGATTGTCATAAATTTCAAAGACAAGACCCGTGTAGTAGTCGAATCCACGCATGATTGAGGCATCGAATCGGACGCACCCGGCAGGAATCAGCTTGTGCAGGCATGCCAAGCGTTGTTCGAGAGCTTCCAGGTTTTCTGTCTGCGAGCCCAGGAGAGTTCGAATTTCGCTCAGGGGTTGAGTCATGAACGTTTCGAGCGTTGCGATGTCGGCCTCGGAGAGCCAGAGTTTTCCGGCTTCTTCGCGAAAAGCTTGAGGGGTGAGTTTGTCGCGTTTGTCGAGCAACCTGAGGATAGAAGACTTCTGCGATGGATTCAGTTTCAGAATGCCGAACAGCAGATCGTCGACCAATCCGCGGTGATTGACGCGAATTTCAAAATCTCCCGCTTTCGCTCCCAGACGGGTCAACAGGTCGTGGCAGGTGAGCAGCACCTCCACATCTTCATCCATGGGGGTGCCACCAAACACATCGACGTTGAGCTGGTCGAATTCACGCAGTCGACCCCGTTGTGGGCGTTCGTAGCGCATGCAGGTTGGTATCGAATACCAGCGGATGGGCCGAACGAGTTCCTTGGAACGCGAGGCGACCATCCGGGCCAGGGTTGGGGTCATTTCAGGACGAATGCCGACTTTACGGCCTCCGCGATCTTCAAACGAGTACAGCTGTTCGCTGACAATTTCTTCGCTCGATTTGCTGGCATAAAGTTCCAGAGGCTCAAGAATGGGGCCTGCGTATTCTTCATATCCGTAGCCTTCGAGGACCTGTCGGATGTGTCCATACATCCAGTTTCTCAACCTCTGCAATTCCGGATGGAAGTCCCGCGTTCCCCGGTATCCTTGCGTGGAAAGGGGCTGATTTTCTTTGGCGCGGTTGGACTCGTTGGTCATTTGAGACTCCGGAATGGGGCAGGGTTCGCTACGGGCAGAGGCTAGTCAAAACCCGAGGTTCGTGTCAATTTCTGCGGCCGTGTGGACCGCTTCCGGTGGGTAGGGTATAGGCGGCTTTCGGGACTTGCACTGCAGGGGTGGGTCCGTTTGGGTTTGAGGCCAACGAAATGAATGAATTTTTTCAGAAATGGGAACTTGATCCACTGAAACTTCCACGCCACGTGGGCATCATCATGGATGGCAATGGCCGCTGGGCGACAGCGCGTCGCTTGCCACGGGTTGCTGGCCACAAAAAAGGTGTGGAGCGGGTCAACGAGATCACCGAGTTTGCCGTTCACTGTGGACTTCATGCACTCACTCTTTATGCGTTTTCGGATGAAAACTGGCGCCGCCCCGAAGAGGAAGTGAGCGCGTTGATGAGCCTGCTGCGTTGGTACCTGAAAGCAGAGCGAAACAAGATTCTCGACAACAACATCCGCTTCCGCTTGATTGGCGATCGCGGCAAACTTTCGAGCGACATTCTCGAAATGGCGACAAGGCTCGAAGATGACAGTGCCAGCAACACGGGGCTCAATCTTTGCATTGCCTTGTCATATGGAAGCCGTGGTGAAATTCTTCGTGCAGTGCGCAGGGTGCTCGATAAAATCAACGCCGGTGAACTCTATCCTGCCGATGTTGATGAACAAAGCTTCGAGGATCATCTCGACACGGCGGGCCTGCCGCAAGTTGACATGGTCATCCGGACAAGCGGCGAGCAGCGCATCAGCAACTTTTTGTTGTGGCAGTCCGCATATGCGGAATACTTCTTTGAAAACACATCCTGGCCTGATTTTTCGGAATCTGTTTTTGCCGCACTGCTGAAGCAGTACGGCAACCGTGAGCGCAGGTTTGGTCGCACGCCGGAGCAGGTTCGCCAACCCGCCGGCGGCGAAAGCAAGCGCAAAAATTCTCCCACGCATCTCAAATCCGTGAAGGCGACACATCGATGAGTTCAATTTTGAGTTGGTTGCTCACCAATCCTTTCGTGGCCTTCATAATTCTCGTCGGCATCGTGGTTTTCATCCATGAACTTGGTCATTACCTTGCCGGCATTTGGATGGGCATTGCGATCGAGGAATTCAGCCTTGGTTTTGGTCCCACGGCGTGGTCTTTCAAACGTGGTCGCACCGAATACAAAATCTGCTGGCTTCCGCTCGGTGGCTACGTGCGCTTTTTTGGCATGGAAAGTGGAGAGGAAGTTGCACCAGAGCTTGTCGGCAAGGCGCTCAACACGGCACCGGTATACAAACGTTCGATCATTTCTGTTGCCGGTCCATTCGCCAATTTTGTCTTGAGCCTGATCGTCATGATCATTCTATCGAACGTGGGCCTTCCACAGGCAGCTCCGGTTGTCAGTGTTCTTCCCGATGGTGTTGCGCGCAAGTCAGGCTTGCTCACGGGTGACAAGATTGTCTCCATCGCTGGCGAAAAAGTCCGTTCATGGGCTGATATCAACCGACTGATTTCCTCCCGTCCCGAGATGGCAACATCCGTTGAAATCGAACGTGGTGGGACGTCGATGACTTTGGAGATGACTCCGGCGCGCGAAATGAGCGAGTCGCTGTTCGGTGAGCCGACGGCAGTGGGACGGATAGGCGTTTCGCAGTTCTTTCAGACTCCAAGGGTCATGGTTGTTGCGGGCGACAACGCCTTTGCAAAAGCGGGGCTGAAATCCGGCGACCTGATTCTCGAGGCCAATGGAAACAAGGTGAAGGCGCTTCATGAGGTTGAGCAGGCGCTTGCAAAGGGCAATGCGACTCTCGTTGTTGAGCGTCACGACAGCCTGACGATCGAAAAGCTTTTGGTTCAAGCCGATCCAAAGCAGGCGCAAGCCATGGGCGGACCAGCTCCAACCAAGGTGACCCTGAATTTTTCGGCACCGGTGAGTCTGCAGGACTGGGCGAGTTTTGTCCGCTCGACAGACATGATGGTCAAATCCTTTGAGACGCTCAACAAGGGTGATCGCAAGATTCCCGTGAAGGAAGCATGGCAAAGTTGTGGGCTTCGCAACGGAGACACATTTTTTGAAAGTGCAGGTCCCGTGAGCCTGTTGAGCCCGGTGGAATTGTCGTCTGTCCTGCAAAAATTGATGCGAACCGATGATGCAGGACCTGCCGATCTCCAGGCCAAGGTCATGAATCTCGAACAGCAGGATTTGAGAGTCATCAACTGTCGCATTCCACGGCGTGCCGCGATTGATGCACTCAGCCGCAATCAGTGGGTTGTCGATCTTCCGGTGTCGTTTGCCAGCCGGGGTGTTTCGGTTGACCCCGTGATTCTCCGCAGTGAATCTTTGTTGGCATCCTTGAAGGATGGTTTCAACGCGACCATGTCGCAGGCATCGACAATCGTCACAGCGCTCAAGAAGTTGTTCACCGGGGATGTCCCCCTGAAAAATCTCGGTGGCCCCATCGCAATTGCGCGTGCTGCCGGCGATGCTGCCGAAGGTGGCTTGCTCGTCTTTATCTTGACGATTTCATGGATGAGCCTGAATATCGGCCTTTTCAATCTTTTGCCGTTGCCCGCCTTGGATGGTGGCAATTTGTTGCTGCAGGGCGTTGAGGCTGCCTATGGCAAACCATTGCCTTTGAAAGTTCAACTTGCTGTGCAGCGTTTGGGTGTGGCGTTGTTGTTGGGACTCATCGTACTGGTGTTCTTCAACGACTTGATGCGTTTGTTCCGTTCCTGAGGAGGGGTCGCCTGCGCGTGGGAGTCAATCGCGACAACGAATTCGCTGTTCTGTTTTGCACGCACAAGCGCGGCGCTGGCTTGGCTATTTTTCGCATGGACGGAGAATCCGTACGCGACGAGGCTCGAAAGGCCATGTCACGTCTCGCAACTTTTGCTTCGAATCAACCTCAACAGGCAAATCTTCCCCATACATCCGCATCAACGTTCTATTTCAGGGATGACAAATCTGCCACGCTGTTTGCGACATGTGCGGGATTGACTGCCGAAAATCTTGGTGAGCTTTACAAGTTCTCGCTGCAATCCCTGGATGTCGAGGAAAGTCATGTTGGCATCGCAGGAGTTGTGATTGGTCCGGGATCATTCACCGGACTTAGGCTCGGCTGTGCGTACGTCAATGGCCTTGCCTTGGGGCGGCGTCGCGTTCTTTGGGCGGTTGAAGGGGTTTCGCCTGAAAAGGTTTTGCAAAAGTGTCGCTCAATGCTTCCAATCGAAGCTGATGATTTTTGCGGTCGGACGTCAACAGAATTGGATGATCCGTTCGCCGTTCCAACGTCGTTCGGTGATCTGCTTGCCCATCTGGAAAATTGGGCGGTTGGAGCAGCCACTGAAGTATCAATTCTGGAGCCTGTTTATGGCCGGGATCCAACTCCGGTCATCAAGCTCAGACAAAAGCAAGGAGAGTCCCAAGCATGACAGGAGGTCTTCCAGGAGTGGGCCAGGTTCACGAACTTTCCACCCGCCGCAGAGGTGTCAAGGCGAGCATTTATCTGTTGCCCAACATGATCACCGCAGCGTCGCTGTTTTTTGGTTTCCTGGCGATGAAATTTGCCGTCGAGGGACGGATGGCCGAACCGGGAACGCAACATTTTCTTTGGGCAGCCTACGCGATTCTTGCGGCGGCGGTCTGCGATGGACTCGACGGAAGCGTGGCGCGCCTGACGCGCACCCAGAGTGCTTTTGGTGTGCAGCTCGATTCGTTGTGCGACATGGTTTCGTTTGGTGTTGCGCCGGCAGTTGTGGTCTACAACTTTGCCCTGCACGGGTCGGCCCGCTTTGGTTTCGCAGCGTGCTTTTTCTACGCCATCTGTGGTGCGCTCCGTCTCGCGCGCTTCAACGTGCAAAGTTCGGTCGGAAAGGCCAGCGGCAACTTCACGGGAATTCCCATTCCAATGGCAGCGATGCCGTTGTGTGCGTTCCTGATGTCGCAATATGAATTCAAGGGCTGGACGCTTGCCAACGGTTACTCGGAGTGGGCTGTTCAGCTGGCGGCGAACCTGACCCGTCCGGATGTCCGCAATCTGTTTTTGATTTTCCTGATGTTTGCGCTGGCGCTCGGCATGATCAGCACGTTTGAATACGTCAGCACAAAGAACATCCGTCTTCCGCGCAAGCGGCCATTTCGGTTTTTGGCATTTATTCTGATGCTCACTGTGCTGATGTTCACCCTTGAATTCACGGTTACATTGTCGTTGCTGTTGATTTTGTATTGTCTGCACGGTCCTGTGATTTGGCTGTTTCTCAAGCGCGATCGCACCGCCGATGAAGAAGAGCTGTTTGTTTCTGGAGACGATGACGAAGAGGAGGAAACCCACACATGAAACCACTGACCTTGGGAATTGTTGGAGCAACGGGAGTTGTTGGCCAGACTGCGCTCGATATTCTTGGAGACGAATCTCTCGATTTTCCGGTCAAGGCCGTGCGTGCTTTTGCATCGCCAGCATCTGTCGGGAAACGCTTGTCCTGGGGAAGCAAGTCGATTGTGGTCGAGGCTACCGAGGCCGAATCATTGGCTCAATGTGACGCAGTTTTGTTTGCATCCGAGTCCGAAATCTCGCGACGTTTCATTCCTGGTCTGATTGAGCGGGGAATCCTTTGCGTCGACAAATCCTCGGCATTCCGCGACGACCCGGCGGTGCCTCTTGTGGTTCCGGAAGTCAACGGAGAACTTTTGGGCAAGAATCACTTGCGGGGCAAGCCACTTGTGGCAAACCCGAACTGCTGCACAACACCGTTGGTCATGGTTCTGGATGTCATCCGCAAGAAATACGGACTCAAGCGCGTCATCGTGTCGACGTATCAAAGTGTTTCCGGCGCAGGAAAGCCTGGTCTGGAAGTTCTCGAGGAAGAGGCTCGCCAGTTTTTCAACTCACAGGATTTGTCGGTGAAGCCTTCGCGTGCATTTCCAAAGTCGATTGCATTCAACGTCATGCCTTTCGTGGCAAAAATCCTGCCCAACGGTGACACCGACGAAGAAAGCAAGATTATTTTTGAAACCCGAAAAATTCTCGATTTGCCCGACTTGCCCGTGGAAGCCACCAGCGTGCGCGTTCCGACCTTTGTGGGTCATGCCGAGTCTGTGACGGTGGAAACCGAGCGTCCGGTGAATGTTGCCGAACTTGAAAAATTGCTCAATTCGGCAGCGGGCATTGCCGTCGTCGCCAACGAGAATCCCAAGCCGGGCAAGGATTCCGAGGAATCGCCGGATGTGGCTTTCTTTCCAACTCCACGAGAGTCACAAGGGCGCGATGAGGTTCTCGTGGGCCGGGTCCGGACAGCCAAGGTTTTTGCCAATGGCGTGTCTCTTTGGCTCGTCTCTGATAACCTCCGTAAGGGTGCAGCGCTCAATGCCCTCCAGGTTGTGGAGGCATGTGCCAAGGACGGTTTTTTCAACTGAACCGGAGTTGATGAAACACAGACCTGCCACGTGTCCTCGAGCGCTTGCAGACAGAAAACCTTCGAAGGAGAAGTTTGAATGTTGATGCAGCCAAGCAAAACTGTTCGGGTGGTGGCAAGCGTGAGCCTTCTGGCACTCGCAGCCTGTGGTCGACCAGAAGATCAATCCTCGCCAGACTTGGAACAAATGCCGATGGCATCCCGGTCTGAGCAAGGGTTGGCGTTTTTTGCAGACACATCCAGCATTCAGGATGTCAGCTTGAAGGACAAGGACGGGTCGGCGACTGTTGTCACGCCATCCTATTTGCCGAAAGCGGGTCAATCCGCGGTTGAGTTGACCGTCGTTTTTTACCCCAAGCTTTCCGTCCCGGCGCAATCAAAATTTGTTTACGACAAATCAAAATGGACCATCGTCGTTGGAAAAAACACTCAATACGTGACCGGCGTCGACGTTCTGGAAATCCAGGAAGACGGAAATTTCTCGGCGGGTGAAGTGCGCGAAGGGCAAATCAAGATGCGCATTCGCCTGACAACACTTCCGCAGTGGCCAGACAAACTCACCAACGATGCTGCTCTTGATTTGGTGGATGGGCGAAAGGCTCTCAAAATTCAGCCCTACTACAGCCTGGAAGGTGCAGTTCCTCCCGGCAATGCGGGGACGATTCAAGGTCTTTCGGCGGCCTACATGAAGGACGACATCGGCGCGATTGTGGGCTCTTCAAAAATTGGTTCGACCGTTGTCAGCGATGGCGCATTTTCGTTTGACTTCTCTCCACCCGACGACACTACAGCCGCAGACACGTCCACCGGTTCGATCACCTCGGTCGGCAAGTCCAACGTCTCGGGTTTTATTGTCGTGTATTGGAAAGATTCCGAATGCAAGGCCGGCGGCTGGACGTTCAAGCCCAACAAGATTTTCGATAAAACCAAAGCCAATGGTGATCTCGCCTGCACCTATCCAGGAATCGACGAAGCGGTTGCCGGTTCAACATCTTGTTCTCTGGGCTGCACCACGGATGCAGTTGACGACTTTTTTGGAAAGACGGCGAACGACATCGCCATCCCCCCGGAATTTCCGGCGTCCAACGGAACTGCAAATGCGATCAAGCGGGGCTGCCTGAACATCGTTCGGGTGGCATCCGATGGACGCACCAGCTATGCGGTCAACGACGCAATCAACGGTGAAAATTACGGGATGATGGTTTATCCGCTCGACTCCGCTGGAAACATCGGCATGTCTCGATCGCGTTGCCTCAAGGCCAAGTCGTTTGACGTGGTCTTTCCGAGCAGCAAAAAATCACCCGACCTTGGCAAGTCGAAAAGCGACTGTTTTGTTGTGACGGCAGCCTCGGGTTCGACACAGAGTCCGGCTGTGCACTACTGGCGTGTTCTGCGCGACACATGGCTGGACCGACTGGGAGTGAGTGCGTTCTACTACAAGCACGGACCCAAATGGGCTGCATGGCTGGAATCAAATCCCCGCTTCAAACCTACGTTCAATTCGTTTTTTGAATGGAGCGGTCGCAACCTGGTCAAAGTTTCGCAGGAATGGAATCGCTTCCGCGATGGTGTTCAAGATCATCTGAAACGCTTCACTTCGATGTTGAGCCAGGCAATCGTGTCGGAAGCGCGTGCAGACGATGCGCCTGCACCGGGTGAAATTATTGGTTTGAAGCATCCGAATGGTTCTGCAGCCACCACTCTGACAATTGCGGGTGGCCAAATTCGTCCCTCCGAGGACAAGGAACTTTACGATCTTTCCTACAAGGATAAAAAACCTGCATTTTTGTTTGTCGCCCAGTCGTTCCGCTTGTTCGATTTTTGGGGTGAGTTGGGTCTTGGTTACGAGTTTGGTGGTGTCAGCATGGAAGGCACCAGTGCCGACGCCAACAAGGCAAAAATTTCGCTCTCCGGTTACGGTGCGGGGATTCTTGGCGAATACCGTTTGCGGATTGGCGAGTATCCATGGGTTTCGCCACGCTTCAGCTACGTTTTCGGCAAGATGCGCATGCGCGAGGAAGCGGCTGCTGTGGCTTCCGAGACAACCTCGACACAAAGCGGTTCATCCGGCGGTGGTTCGTCAAGTGAGATCTCACCGAGCGGAACCACGCCAGTCTGGCAAACCTATACAACTTTGCGTGGAAGTCTCGATCTGTCGATCACGCGTTTGTATGGCGATGATGAAAACCTCATCCGCTACGGTTACGAAGTGGAAGACATGATGCTGACCCTGTTTGCCGGCCTGCACACCAACAACGGCAAGGTGATTTCAACCTCCGGACTTCAACTCGGCGGCGGGATCTCGTTCCTGTTCAAGTGAAGTTTTTCAGGCAGCGCCGCCACCACGGGCGAACGCGATGCGGTCGCGTTCATTGACGATATAGGGCTTCATCAGCTGCATCAGCTTGTTGTTCATCCGGGTCGTGGAATAGCCCGATGATTTGAGAAATTTCAATTCCTTGATGATTTCTTCCATCTGCCAGAGCACTTCGACCGGAATCAGTATTTCGATGTCGGTCACTCCTGCCTCCGGACTGCTCGCTTCCGTTCTCAGCTCAGGGATTTTCGAAAGTGTCAGAAAGCGGTGCAGCATCAGACCTCCTCCGCCTGTGTTACCTTCTCGATCGGACCTTTTTCGGAAGACCTGAGTTTTCGGACTTTAAAATATTCAAAACAGGGAGACTTTCTCTTGAACTTCAAGCGATTTGCTGAAAGTGGCGGGTTCAAGTTGTTGGCGGTGGCGCGCTTTTCCGGCCCAGCTTATGCGCTGATCAGCTATTTGCTCAACGGACTTGCGGCGCGGGTGGAAGAGGTTGTGACTTCTCCTGGTGAACTTGCCCTGATTCTGGGGGGCAGTGAGCGGCAAGTGAAGGCCGCACTCGCCGAGCTTGCCGAGTCTGGTGTTGTCCAGGTCAGCGAACGCAATGGTTCAACCTGCCTGTTGAGAATGAATCTGGATACTGCGCATTGGCGCAAATTGGCAAAGTCACCCGAAACCAAAACCCGACGTGGGCTTGGTGATGCCAAGAACGTTCGCACGCTCCATCCGCAGCCACCGGTGCCGGATGGTTCCTTTCCGGTTGACACGGACAAGATGCCTGCAGGCCAGTCGCCTTCGAAAGGCAAGGGCAAAAAGAAGGCCGTGGCCGAGCAGGATGGTTTGTCTGCTCACGAGGCTCTGGTTTTTCCGGCCCGCAGCAAGACTCAAAAACCCAATCTCCAGATCGCGGAAAATCCGCACCTCGTGTCGATTGAAGGTGGTCGAAACGGCAGTCGTGGTTCTGCGGATGCTGGCAAGGGAGGTCCACGTTCGGGCACACATCCCGAAGACATTCCGGGCACCGTTGAGCATGAATCGCAGCGCATCCTCGAAGCCTTTTTAAAATTGAGAAGCAGTGAATCCGAATTCGATCGGGAACGCGAGCTCGACTACGCGCGACTGCTGGCGGAATCGCATCCCACAGAACACGTGCTGCAGCTCATCACTCATTTTGGCAAGGAAGTTCCGTCGCTGGCATTGCTTGCTGGTGCATGGATGCACTACTCCGACACGTTCCACAAACATCAAAACGAGCAGGTGGATCTGGAAAGTTATCGCCAGCGGCACATGTCGGCAGAGAAACGCATCCGCACCCTTGCCAACACCGAGCTCAAAAAAGCGCAAGCGAACAAATCGATTCTCAGCGCAGACGAGCAGTTGCTGCTGCGGATTTTTTTGCGACATGAGCAGCCACGTCGGCAGCTCTACTGGGCATTGAAGGTACGCGAGCGATATCCGCATCTGCATGACTTTTTTGCGGTCACGGCAGACCTGGCCTTGCCACCGAATCATCACGAAGGCCCACACCGCAAGGGTTGATATCAATCAACCCAAGCCTTTTCATGGTTGTGCGACGTTCATTGAAAAAACTCAGTTTCAGAACGTTTCAAGGAGCGCAGGTCAGCTCGTCTGGCCGCCGCTCAGCAAGGTAACGCGCCTGTACCCATCGCACCTGCACGCTGCCATCTGCGGAATACAACGTGACGTACATCATCAGTTCGCCATTGATATTGAGCTGGGTGAGATGTCGATAGGCGAGTTGTCCATTGGGCGCCGAATCAACAGGATCGCTGTTGACTGTTGAAAGGAACGTGGGGGCTCCGGTGTCGGGCGCGCCGGCAATTTTCATGTATTCACAAAGACGTGTTTTCACCACTGGACTGCTGTTGGTTGAAGAACCGTCGCCCGTGGGAGCAGAATTTTCGCCACCGCTGGCGGGTGCCGCTGTCGCTGCTGCTGTCGCAATGGGAGCGGGTGCCGATGTGTCGGGTGGTGGCAATTGCGGCGCTGGCGGAGGTGTTTGTTGAGCCGGTGCGGATTGGGGTTGGCTCGATGATGCGCCCGGAAGTTCGTTGCGGATTCGGGTACCGAACGCTGCTGAAATTTTTTCAACATCGGCATTTTTACTGGCCTTCAAGTCCGAAAGAAGCGAATTGAAGTCAAAGATTGCCGATTCCATGCCGAGCGAACGAGCAAGTTTGATGAGCCGACCAAGGCCATCCAGGGTCCAACGTTCGGTGGATGGGCCAGAATATAAAGCAACACCAACGGCTCCGTACCCACGTTCGGCTTTTGCTTCATTCATGAATTGATCGGTCTTGTTCTCGGCCACGTGATAAAGCTGTGGATAAACCCAGTCGACGACCCCACTGTTGAGCCACTGTTGCCAATCAATGCTGAAGGTTTGCAGTGAGTTCAGGCGTCGTTGCGAGCTGAGCGAGACTCTTGCACCTGCAGAACGCGCAGGCTGCATGACTTTCTTGGCGAAAGCAGTGAATGCGACCGGTCCCTTGATCGCCGTGGCCGGGCCATATTTTGTATGGGGAGCAAAGTTGTCGCAAATGTGGATTTCGCGCGCACCATATTTGCTGACCACTTCTTTCATCAGTGCGGCATAAAAGTCGTCGAAATCGCCTTTGTATGGATTGATGCGAATCGACGGAACGGTATGGAACGACTCTTCAAATCCAGCCCAACCGCGGCTTTTGTTCCTGTTCCACAGGGCCGATTTCACCGGCACGATGTTGCCCCACTCAAACCACGGAACGACTTCCACGTTGTAACTTTTTCCATATCGGATGAGTTCCGCGAGTGGATCACCTTCCGATTCGGCGCAGACCTCGGGCCCACCATAGGCTTTCATCACGTTCGATTTGAAGAGTGTGCAGCCACGCGACCAGACATCCACAAAAACACGTTTGAGACCTATGCGTGAGGCCATCGACATCACATGCTTCCTACCTGTGGTGGTGTCGAGATATCCATGTTCGCGAGTGACAAATCCCGTCACAATACTACTTTTGGATGATGCGGCTTCTGTTTCCGATTCCGTGGTTTGTTGCTTCTTGCATGCCTCGAGACCCAAAAAAGCGGTCATCACAAACAAGCCCAGGGATGCTTTGCTGATCAGTCGTTTGCGAGCCATCTTTCCGACCTCCGGTGTCGAGCTTTCGGAGTTGAGCTTGATTTTCTTTAAAGTTTTTTATTTTTTGTTCGTGATCTTGGTTATTTGGAGATTGATTGATTGTTCAAGTTTGGCGAAATTATGCCGATAACTCCATAGATTTTCACGGGAGTTGAACATGCTGAAGCAGATGGTTCTGTTTGTTGGCTTTGGGCTGAGTGCTTGTTCTTATTTTGGCAAGTCTCCCTCATCAAATCGTGTTGGTAAACCCATGTCGCCAACAGATGAAACCACTGTGCAGGATCCCAATTCCATGGATGCGGGTCCAGATGCATCAAGCGATTGCCTGTTTGCATTGAGCGGTACTTTTGTGGGGTACGGTGATTACGGCGATGTGTTTCCGAAAACTTTGAGTGGAAACAGCCCGACACACCGGGAAAGCTTCGACAAGGTGGGTGGTGTGTTTCTCGCAGCGCGCGAACGTCCATATGTTTATGGTCAGGGCAACAAGGAAATCGACAAAGCCGTTGATTTTGGATTTGAAGGGATCGTTGTGCCGGCCGGCATGTCTCTTGAAATTCGCTCCGGCGAAAATCAGGAGGTCATTTACTCGGGCAAAGGTCCCCTTGTCGCAATTGAAGGAAGCAGTGTTGGCACGGGTGTGGGAACGCCAACAAATTATCAATACAAGTTTGATTCTGGAAAATTGAGTCACTGGCCGCAGTGGATGACGAGTTATCTTTCATCCACGGGTGGAAAGGTTGAGACCATTAAAATTCGCTCTGCCAGATGGGTCAAGGTGTCGCCAATTGCGGGCGAGACTTGTGGGCCGATGAACTAGTGGGCTCTGCGTCATTTGACTTTTCACGCGGGTGACTGCGTACGCATCAATGACGTACGTAGTCACCCAGTCTTTTTTCAATCTTGCCAACGCCACCCAGCGAATACATTTTGGGAAGGTCTCCCACCAAAGGGAGAATGTATTCGAAAAAGGCGTTGGTCACGCCATTGCCTGCTGCATTGATCATGTGGGCCGGAACCCGCTTGGTTTTCTGCGCGACCAATGCAAGATCCGTCAGTCCGGGCATGCTCGAGTAGGGAGAATCCGACACGCGTTGGATGATCACGGTTTTGTCGGTTTCGCCGCGCATCATGAAATCCACAGCCGCCACACCCACTTCAAAAGCTTCTTGTTTGTCGACCTCCGAGACCATCCCTGGAAGCGAACGTTGCAGATATCCCCAGGTGTCGGAACGGACGCGCAGTTTTCCAAGATGAGAATGAACCAGCACTTGTTTTTCGATGATCTTTGCAAGGTGGTCGCCAAGTTTTCCCGAACCCGAAAGTTGGGCGTTGCCGAATTCGTCTTTCTCGCCGGCAAAGCGAGAGTTTTTGAGTTGGTCGGCAATTCCTTCGGCAACCACAACTGTCGCGCGACCAAGTCGATCATAAGTCGACTGAACATCATTGATAAACTGTTCTTCGCTGAACTTGTGTTCTGGCATATAGATAAGGTGCGGGCCACAGTTTTCCGGATCCTCGTTTTCTACACAGCGGCGGGCCAGTGCGCTGGCCGCGGCAATCCAGCCGGCGTGTCGGCCCATGCAGATGTTGATCTTGATGCCATTGTAAAAGCTGCGGTTGTCGAGATCATCGCCCAACAGGATGTGCGTAGCCACTCGCGCTACACTTCCATAACCGGGGCAATGGTCTGTTTCCATGAGGTCGTTGTCGATCGTCTTGGGCACATGAAGAATATGGAGATCATGCTTGCGCTGGTTGGCCTCGCTGCGAATCAGTTGCGCAGCTTCTGCAGAGTCGTTGCCGCCAATGTAAAAGACGTAGCGAATGTTGTGCTCGCGAAAGACGTCGAACAACCTGTCGAGATCTTCACTTTTGGGTTTCATGCGCGCCGAACCCAATGCCGCACCGGGTGTGTGAGCGAGACCATTGAGGACCTGTTCGGAAAGTGACCCCAAATCGAGAAGATTTTCGTAGAGCAGTCCGTGCAATCCGTGAAAAGCACCGAAGACTGTTTTGATGTGCCTCGCATGCTGACGTGCAGAGGTCAGGATTCCAGCCAGGGTTTGATTGATGACAGCTGTTGGACCACCCGATTGGAGAACGAGGGCATTGGCTTTGGCGTGTGACACGGTGCGGGCTCCTCCATTGTTTGGGACCGGCGCATCGATGCTTCGACCCGACCCGATGGAGGCTGCAACCAGACATTTTTAATGGCTGTTGCGCCAGATTCCCTCGAGTCGCTCGGCTCCTGTGGAGACATACACCACTGGAATTCCAAGTGTTTTCTCGATGCGCTGAACGAACCGTTCGAGAGATTCGTCTAATGTATTTTTTACACCTATCACACGTTCCCAACCTTCTTCAAATTCCAGGACCGGTTCGATGTTTTCCCACGCGACGGCAGTCATCGGCCATCCTGTCATCAGTTGTCCGGTGCGCTTGTCTTTGTAAGCAGTGACCAATCCGATGTGGTCCAATCCACACAAAACATCCGATTTCATCAGAGCAATACCGGTGTAACCGTTCACACAACTCATGTAGCGAAGTGCAACAAGATCGAGCCAACCGATGCGGCGCGAACGACCGGTTGTTGAACCGAACTCGTGTCCGCGTTCGCGAATACTGTCCTCAAGTGCACCCGACAATTCACCAGGAAAAGGTCCGTGACCCACGCGTGTGCTGTACGATTTTGCCACGCCGATGATGTTGGCCACCTTCGTGGGGGGCATGCCGATTCCACCTGGGCAGGCGCCCGAAATCAGGTTGCTTGAAGTCACATAAGGATAGGTGCCGTAGGAAACGTCGAGCAACCCGCCTTGCGCTCCTTCAATCATCACCCGAGCGTTGTCGTTCAAGCGATTGTGGACGATCATGGCGACGTCCTTGAGGTAGGGGCGCAAAAATTGGCAAGCCTCGATGAGCTCGCTGAGCACCTCTGGCGACATTCCCTCGGCGAGTGGATGACCGCTTTGGGCAAAGCTTTCGAGGAATCCGGGAGTCACGCAATCCGCCAGCCGAGGCGCATCGCGTTGTGCTCGGCTGGCGTAGGCAGGACCAATGCCGCGGCCGGTGGTGCCAATCGCCGAACCTGTTTGACTGCGTTCGAATTCACGCTTGAGGTCTTGAGCCTTGTGCGCCGGCAGAATTGCAGTCGCACGGAAGTCGATGTGCACGCGCTCGGGAGCGAGGTCGAAACCTTGTTCCTTGAGGCGGAGGATTTCGTCGCGCAGCACCATTGGGTCAACCACAACACCAGCACCAATCGCCACTTCGCATTGTGGATGCAAAACCCCTGAGGGAAGCAGATGGGTGACAACCTTGCGACCACTGACCCAAATCGTGTGACCGGCGTTGTTGCCGCCCTGCACGCGGCAGACAAGATCGGCGTCCTGGGCAATGAGGTCAACGAATTTTCCCTTGCCTTCGTCGCCGAACTGGGAACCAAGAATACAGGTGGCCTTGCCTGGGGTGAGCAGTGAAAGCATGGGCGGACTCCTTCAGGGTAAAAGCAAACGCCGCAAGGTAGCTTACCCGGAGTGGGTGGGCAACCGTGCGGCGTTCAAGACCCGAGGGTCCTCGACCTCAAATGGGGCCGAAATCAGTCCATGTCACACTTGGCGACAACGCATGTTGGGCAATCTTCTGCAGCAGCGTCACCCAGCTTCATGCTGATGCCGCTGGGGTAGGTTGCAGAATCTGCGCCGAAGTCGATGGTGTAGGCCTTGACCGTTTGGCCTGCCTTTTGTGTTTCGCCCGAGATGGTTCCGCTGACGGGCGTGCACTTGTTGTCGTTGGTGGTGGCAAAGTCGTATTTGACGTTGTTGAAGGTTGTTGTGACCACAACGGTGTCCGCGGTGACTTCGGCCTTGATGACGCCTGCCGTGATCAGCTTGGATTTCAGCTCACCAGTGGTGGTGTCGCGTGTGACCTGAACCGTCATGGGGGTTGTCATGCTCATCTTCTTGATGCGCTCAACCGTTCCGCCCGTCGGCTTGGTGATTGTCATCGTGCGGGTCACGTCGGTGGAGATGGTTTTTTGATATGTG
>JBMSQQ010000042.1:0-30054 GCA_049423385.1 Silvanigrellaceae bacterium
GCATGAGACATCACCGTTGGTGATGCGCTACGACTTCGACGGCACGACCCTCAGCAATGCAAAAAAAGTTTATTCAGGGGTGAGCAATCTGGGCAAGACTCCGCTCGGATTGATTGCAAGGACGAACAAACGTCTCTTGATCGGCAGGCCAGACACAGGAGCATTGGTTGAGATTCAACTCAAAGGATCAGATACGGCAGAACAGACGGAATTTTACAAGACAACGTCATTCGCAAAAGATCTGACATCACTTGTCGCCGAACCAGCTCAATAACAGGTTCAGGGCCTGTTGATCACACCAAGGCAGTTTGCCACGCGACGTTCGAAGGGTTCGTTGAAAGGTCGCCCGTTCATGAGACGACCATTGAGCACCAATCCGGAACTGCCGCCGCCATCCAGATTCAACGCCCAGGTGGCTCCCAATTCCCTCATCACTCGTGTTGTGTCTGCCAATGAAAGGCCCGTAAGGTTGCCTTGTCGACCTTCGACGATCACCCACCACAATCTGGTGCGTTCCTCGTTGAGTCCAATGACGGTGCGCGGATGTTGAGTGGTGCAGAATTCTCCGCATTCAATGTCGTTTCCCTTCTTCCACTCGAATTCCGGGTCGAGAAGTATTTGCCAGCCACCAACAACGGTCGTCCATTCGGGATTTCTTGGGCTGACCTTGTTGTAGGCATCGATAAAGCAATCATTCGTGTCGCTGCACGCCAGGAATGACCATTCCTTGGTGTCTGCAGTCCCGGGCCAGGCTTGTCCTTTTCCAACAGCAAGGCCAATGGGGGTCTTGTTTCCATCAAAAAAGTCACCGTTGATTGCGGCAATGGCTCCGCTTTTTGTGGCAAAATCACTGGGCGTCATTCCGCGCTCGTTGTTCGTGGAAGCTCGCAAAGATATCTTTGGATTTGTCAGGTCGATCTCAAGAACGTGGATTTTTTTGTTGGAAAAAGTTGAGTCCATCCAGTAAGTGACGCCATTGGACTGTTCATGAGTTGTCTTGGCAGACTGAAGCGAACCTTTTTGAGCGTGAGCTACAGTCGAAGCCAGAAGGCAAACCTGTATTGATGCTGAAAGAGTCCGGCAAAAGAAGTTGCTCAACGACATGGTTGTCACTCCGTGGATAAGGTCAGAAATGCTAAACCAAATTAAAGCACAGGTGCCACCGACCCTCAATGGTGCACGTTTCGACATTGCAGCCGCAACGATGTTCAACACACTTTCGCGAAAAAAAATAAAGACAATCATTGATCGCGGGGGCGCGTTCCTCAACAAAAAGCGAATTGCTCTTGCCGGAAAGTTGGTCTCATCGGGGGATGTCATCGAACTCTTTTGGGATGAAGCACGTCCGCTGGGCGGCAGCGATGTTTCCAGCCTCCCGGTTGGAATCATTGCCGAGTTCGAAGATTATGTTGTCGTCAACAAGCCAGCAGGCCTACCGTCGCAGGCAACACTTTCTTCAACAAATGATACCGTCATTCATGCTTTGAAAGTGCAGTATCCGGACAAGTACTCATCCATGGAGCTGCAGCTTGTGCACAGATTGGACAAGGAAACTTCCGGCGTGATGATTCTCGCCAAAAACAAGAAGGCACAACAGAATCTCGAAAAGCTTTTTCAGGAAAGAAAAATTCAGAAAACATATCATGCCATCAGTTTCGGAATTCCTGCCCAGAAAGGCGGGCAGCTGGATTGGCCCATCAGGCGCGACAATTCGCGCACGAATGCATACGTGGCGGTCATTTCGCAGTCAAAATCAAGAGGTGCTTCATCTCATAGCAAGGATATCAAGTCCGCCAGAACCAGGTATGAGGTTCTCAAAACATTTTCACGGTTGAATGCCAGCTTCATCGAGTGCAAACCAGAAACCGGCAGGACCCACCAAATTCGGGTCCATCTTCAGGCTCTTGGAGTGCCCCTTTTTGGCGATAAAACCTATTCAAATAACGTGATTGGCCACCCATGCAACCAATGGGCGACCCGCCACATGCTGCATGCGAGCAGTATCAGCTGGATCGAAATTGATGGCCGGACAGTTGCTTTCGAGGCGCCTTTCCCCGATGATTTTCGCGCTTGTCTAAACCGCCTCGAGAAGGAAGGGTCACAATCATGAGTTACAAATTAATCAGCGTTCCAACCACAGGACAAAAGATCACCGTCGACGCAAAAGGCCAATTGAGTGTTCCAGTGGAGCCCATCATTCCTTTCATTCGCGGCGATGGAACCGGACCTGACATTTGGGCTGCAAGTCAAATGGTTTTTGATGCTGCGGTTGCCAAGGCATATGGCGGCAAGAGGAAAATCCATTGGATGGAAGTTCCTGCGGGAGAAGCGTCATTTCAAAAGTTCAATGACTGGCTTCCACAGGAAACCGTGGATGCATTGCGGGAGTTTCGCGTGTCCATCAAGGGTCCCCTGACCACCCCGGTGGGCGGCGGAATTCGCAGTCTCAATGTGACTTTGCGCCAGACGCTCGACCTGTATCAGTGCGTGCGTCCTGTGAAATGGTACCCAAATGTTCCTGCTCCGGTGCGCGAACCCCAGAAGGTCGACATGGTGATTTTCCGCGAAAACACTGAAGACATTTATGCGGGAATAGAATTCAAGTCTGGAACTCCAGAGGCTCTCAAGCTGCGTGATTTCCTGAAGTCGGCGTTCAACAAGACAGTGCGTGAAGATTCTGGACTTGGAATAAAACCCGTCAGTGAGTTTGGCTCCAAGCGACTGGTGCGGGCAGCCATCCGCTATGCGATCGAAAACAAGCGAAAGAGCGTGACTCTTGTCCACAAGGGCAACATCATGAAATTCACCGAGGGCGCATTTCGGGATTGGGGCTATGCCGTTGCCACGGAGGAATTCCGTGACTTCTGTGTGACCTGGGATGAGTGTCAGGGCCAGGTTCCTCCAGGAAAGATCCTGGTCAAGGACGCGATTGCGGACAATATGTTTCAACAAGCATTGTTGCGCCCAGACGAGTATGACGTTCTGGCCACCACAAACCTGAATGGTGACTATTTGTCGGATGCCCTGGCTGCTCAAGTGGGTGGCCTTGGAATTGCTCCTGGAGCCAATATTGGCGACGGTTTCGCTGTTTTTGAAGCAACTCACGGTACAGCTCCAAAATATGCCGGTCAGGACAAGGTCAACCCTGGTAGTGTGATTCTCAGCGGTGTGATGATGTTTGAATACCTGGGTTGGAAGGAAGTCTGCTCTTTGATTGAAAAGGCTTTTGAAGCAACGCTTAAAGACAAGGTGGTCACCTACGATTTCGCTCGTCAGCTTGCTGGAGCTCGTGAAGTGAAATGCAGTGACTTCGCTCGTGCGATTTGTGAGCACATGTGACCCTGTCTTCCTGAATCAAAAAAAAGGAGTCGCCGCGATCGGCAGCGACTCCTTTTTTTTTGATTCCAAGTCTTCAAGAGAAGAGCGGCTTTCCGTCTTGTGAGTAGAGCTTGATGATGCTCGACCACTTGAAAGTGGCACCAATCTTCTGAACCAGGTTGCAAATCGCTGCGTCGACGTCGGCATTGTTGTTCAATGGATTTTCGAAGGTGTAGCGCGCGCAAAGCCAACCCACATCGAGGATGGTTTTTTCCAGTGCGGCTCCCTTGAGCTTGGTCCCGCGGCTTGAAATGTGCACCAGGTTCAATGAGCCCACCTGTTTGGGCAAATTGCAATCAAAGGGCGCTTCGACGAAAATATCAATTCCGGAAATCAGTCTCTTGTCTATCTGGTTGGTCATGTCTTGTCTTCCTCAATTCTTCATCGCACGGATGATCGCTTCAGCAAATTCCATGGTGCTTGCACTGCCTTTGAGATCACGTGTCAGCGACTTGCCTTCGGCGAGAACATGCTGAAGTCCCTTTTCAATTCTATCAGCCATTTTAAGTTCGCCCATGTGCTGAAGCATCATGACCGCAGAAAGCAGAAGCGCGGTGGGATTCGCCTTGCCCTGTCCTGCAATGTCGGGTGCAGAGCCGTGGACGGCCTCAAAAACAGCACCGTTGTTTCCAATGTTTGCACCGGGCGCAACGCCCAGGCCGCCCACGAGACCTGCGCAGAGATCGGAAACAATGTCACCATACAGATTTGGAAGGACGAGGACGTCGAACTCCTCAGGACGGGTGACAAGCTGCATGCACAAGTTGTCGACAATGATGCTGTCGAATTTGATGTCGGAAAATTCTTTTGAAACCTCTTCATGCGCCCGCAGAAAGAGTCCATCTGTCAGCTTGTGGATGTTTGCCTTGTGGACACAGGTCACGCGCTTGCGCTTCAGTTTGCGGGCCATCTCGAAGGCATAGCGGGCCACACGTTCACAGCCTTCCCAGGTGATCACCTTCAAGCATTGCGCCACATTTGGAGCCACCATGTGCTCGATGCCTGCATAAGTGTCTTCGGTATTTTCCCGAACGATGATCATGTCGATGTTTTCGAAGCGTGTTTTGTAGCCCGGCAGGCTCTTCGCAGGACGCACATTGGCATACAAGTCGAGGCGCTTGCGCAGCGTCACATTGGCACTTTGATGACCGCCGCCGGTTGGGGTTGTTGTGGGTCCCTTGAGCGCAATTTTATACTTTGCGATCGAGTCAATCGTCGCATCGGGCATGACGCCACGACCAGCGAGTGCGCTGGCTTCACCGCCCTCTTGTGTGTCCCAGCTGACGCGCAGTCCTGCGGCATCCAGGATTCGGGTGACCGCCTCGGTAATCTCTGGGCCAATTCCATCACCGGGAATCAGCGTCAGGGTTTTCATTTCGCTCATTTTGGTCTGCTCCTTCCAAGCAAAAACTTTTTGCTCCGCGCGCCTTAAAGCACCTCGGCTTGGGCCTTGGCAAGCGCAGCCCAATCTCCGTCACCCCAAAAATATCCGAGGCTTTCCAGCAAACGCAGATATAAAGTAAAATCCTCAATATCCTGAGAATTTTCAACGGAACTGTCGGGTTCCACGACGGTCAGAAATTCCTTGAGTCCGGCATCCGTCAACAAAGCAGCCACGAGCAGGGGCAAATGGCCGATGGCGCTGCGGCCAAAGATTTCGCGCTCTGCGGCCCGGATTTCGTCGATAGACTCGTGGCCGCGCTCCGTCACATCGGCAAACGATCCATGCGGCTTCTTTGCAATGCACAGCTCCACGGGCTCGAGACTATGGAAAAAATCGCAAATTTGCGGGCGGTTGGGGAAAACGCCACAATGGCCTCCCAAATGTCCCGTCTCGGGTGTGGACACAAACAGCGGGCAGGGCAATTTTTCCTGCATGAACAACCGCTGCTGACTGTCGGTCATTGGCAGCGCATTTTCGCGTGTGGCCCGTTCGAGATAACGCCTTGCGTACGTCATGAATTTTGTATGCAGCTCTTCAATCGTGTGTCCTTCCGCCATCAGCCGGGCGAGAAGAACGAATGCTTCACCTGCAGTTGCGGGAATGATGGGGAAGTAGCAGCACGCTCCACAACCTTTTCCACAGGTGATCTTGGGGCCTTCGGTCCGTCTGTCGTGGTTCGAGAGCATCTGGTCTCGATCACGCGTCCAGCGTTCGTGGACGCCGTCGACAACTGGTAGTAAGCACTTCAAGGCTTCAGCGAAATTCATTGGTTTTGCCCTGTTTCGAGGTTCCGTCATGCGTTGGAATACAACCACCCGGTATCCCATCGAGGTCCAATTTGAGGACATCGATGGCGGAGGTGTCGTACATCACCCCAATTATCTCAAATATCTGGAGCGGGCACGATGTCAGGCTATGCGGGAAATTGGCGTCCCTTTCGAAGCCTGTCTGCGTCATGATTTGGCCTTCGTGGTCGCTGAATTGAATGCGAAATATCTGGCGCCCCTGCAGCTCGGTGCAAAGGTCGTTGTCGAAACCCGACTTGTGGCCGTGCGCAAGAGCAGCCTCAAGGTTTATCAGAAAATCGTTGCGCAGGAGCGTTCATCCGAACCTGAAACCTCCTCCACGTCATTTCTCAAGCCCGATAAACAAACCTATTTCATGGCACAGCTGCGGCTGGTCACGGTGGACCTCAAATCCGGAAAGCCGGTAGGCCTGCCTGGCGAGCTTCGGGCTGCCGGGGGAATGCCAGCGTCGGAGCTTGTGACACAAGAATCATTGTGGTCTGACGTCCGCTTGTCTTCATTTTCCGAGCCCTGATGGCAGGAATTGCATTTCGGGGTGAGGTCCTCATGGGCAGCAAAACTCGGGTTGTAGGCTTGGCAAGTGCGTTGGTGGTGGCGCTGGCCTTGTTTGTTCTTGGAACCTGGCTGGAAACGCGCATCTTCGACGGCTTGACGAGCATTCTGCAAAACCAGTCCTTTCTATCGGTCATCTTGTTTTTCAGCGTTGTGAATCTGAACGCAATTCTCGCTTTTGTGCTTATATTTTTGAGCTTCAGAAATGCCGTGAAGCTTGTTGTTGAGAGACAAAGGGCAGTGTTTGGCAGTTCGTTGCGGACGCGATTGGTGACGTTGTTTCTGTTTTTCTCACTGATCCCGACGTTGATTTTGCTTTATATCTCCACAAAATTTGTCACCGCGCATTTCGAGCGTTGGCTTCCGCCGAGTGTTGCCCAGACTTCGCAATTGAGTCTCAGGAGCGAAACCGAATATCGCGAGAAAATTCTCAAATTGCTTTCGAATATTGAAAACCCTGGCCAGCGCGAAAACTCTGTGGACTTCATCGTACCCCTGGGCAACGCGCGGTCGTCAGCAGCTTATTTTGCCGATCATCTGAAAGGCATGCGGCCGGAAATTGAAGCGGCCTTACAGAAGAATTCGGATTGGACCTCGGGAAATGCAAAGTGGATTGGTTTCGAAAATTCCCGTTCATTGGCGGCCGTTCGTCATGGTGGTGTCATATACGGAGTGATTGCACCACCTGCAATCCATTCGCAGTGGCAATTGCTTGAGTCGGAAGTGAGCCAGGCTCAGCCCGGGTTGGAGTTGGTCAGGATGAGTTATTACATCCTGCTGGGTGCAATCACGGTTTTATTGATTTTTTCGGCGTTGTGGTTGGGTGTGACCATCGCGCGAGAACTGACGGGTCCATTGCAGTCGCTTGCCGTGGCAACCGAGCTTGTTGCTGCCGGAAATTACGAAGTCAAAATCGACGATGTTGTCTCCGATGATGAGCTTGGTCAGCTGGCACGAAGTTTCAGGTCGATGGTTTTCGATTTGCGCGATGCCAATCAGCGAGCACGCGCGTCTGCCCACGAACTCGAACTCAAGGCTGCGCAGCTGAGTGAAAAAACCGAATATTATGCGTCGGTGCTTCAGGAAGTTCAGGCTTTGGTTTTTGCTGTGGATGAGCAATTCAAGCTTGAGGCCTGCAATCCTGCAACAGAGCGACTTTTTGGGATTCTTGAGGTTGCCGCCCAGGGTCGATCGATTGGCGAGTTGCTTCCCCGTGAATTTTACCTGCAATGGTTGCGGCCGTTGATGTTGCCACTGGTTGAGAAAATTGAGCGACGTGTTGCGGGGGAATTTTCCGGCAAAATCTCGGGACGCGACTGCCAGTGGGTGGTTTCCGCGCATGCATTGATCAAGCCAAATGGTGAGCGCGCATTTCTTGTTGTGATTGAAGACGTCACTGATTTGGCCAGAGCTCAAAGACTTGCTGCGTGGCGCGAAGTTGCTCGCAAGGTCGCTCATGAAATCAAGAACCCCCTGACGCCGATTTTGCTCGGAGCACAGAGACTCGAGCGTCGTGTGCTGGAAAAGATAGAGGGTCCTGAACACGAGATCATGAAGGAAAGCCTCAGGGTCATCGTTCAGTCATCCGATTCCATCCGGCAATTGGTGGATGAGTTTGTGTCTGTGGCGAAAATGCCGGGCCCGAATTTGCGACCGGGAAATATCATCGAGACATTGAAATTTGCCGTGGCCGGATTTTCCGAGAATCCCGATCAGGTGCTTGTTGAAATGGAAATCTGGAATTCAGAGGCAGAGGCTTTTGTTCCGGGCGTGAATTTTGAGTCGCTGCCGCTGGTCGTTTTGAAATATGACTCCGGACAAATCACCCGAGCCTTGATGAATCTGATAGCGAACGCAATTTCTGCATCAACCGGAACCAGCGAAGCAGGCAAGGTTGTGGTCAGGGTGCGTGGTCCGAGCCTCAGCAGGCCTGATGTGGAGATTTCTGTTCATGACTGGGGTCACGGTGTTCCCGAGTCAGTACGGGAGCGGATTTTTGAGCCCTATTTCAGCACCAAGCGGACGGGAACGGGGCTTGGTTTGGTGATCGTTCAGCAGATTGTTCACGAACATGGAGGCCGGCTCTGGGTGTCGGCAAATGAGCCTCGTGGTACTGTCTTCAGTATTTCACTTCCAGTTTGAACTTGATTTTGGGAGGAGCGTGTGAGCAGCCAGGGTGGCGATACGTCACAAGCCTACACGGGCAAGATTCTCATCGTTGATGACGAGCGTGAAATTTGTGCCATGGTCGCCGACATCCTTCGTGACGAAGGTCACAAGGTCAGTCTTGCGCACGACGGGCAAAGCGCCCTCAAGCTCTTGAGCCGCGAGATGCCCGAAGTCTGCCTCCTTGATGTCTGGTTGCCGGATATCGACGGCCTTTCGGTTCTCGAAAAGATTCGTGCACAGGCAATCGACGTAAGCGTTGTCATGCTCTCTGGTCACGCAAATATCGAGACTGCCGTCAAGTCGACACGACTTGGCGCCGTTGATTTTCTTGAGAAGCCGTTGAGTCTCGAAAAGCTTCTGATGAGTGTTGAAAATGCGCTGCGTATCAGAAGCTTGCGAACCGAGAACGCAAATCTCCGGATGCGCATGGAGAAGCGATACAGGCTCATTGGTGAATCCAAATCGATGCTCCATGTTCGCGAGACCATCGATGTGGTGGCGGGAAAAAATTCGACGGTTCTCATCACCGGTGAAAATGGAACCGGAAAGGAAAATGTTGCCAGGCAGATTCATGAGTGCAGCCAGCGTTCCCGCAAGCCATTCGTGGCCATCAACTGTGCTGCAATTCCCGAAGAGTTGATTGAATCCGAATTGTTCGGATTCGAGAAGGGTTCGTTCACCGGCGCGATGCAGAGCAAGCGCGGAAAGTTCGAGTTGGCAAATGGCGGCACGATTTTTCTCGACGAAATTGGTGACATGTCCCTCAAGGTTCAAAGCAAGGTGCTGCGTGTTCTACAGGATCAACGATTCGAGCGCCTGGGTGGTGATGAATCGATGGACGTGGACGTGAGGGTGATTGCAGCGACCAACAAAAACCTGGAGGAAGCCATCCGAAAGGGAGAATTTCGCGAGGACCTTTTTTATCGACTGAATGTTATTCCAATCCAACTTCCTCCGCTGCGCGAACGGGGTGATGATATCATTGCCCTTGCCCAATATTATCTTGCTTTATTCAGTGCAGAGGAGGGCGCAGCTTCAAAGCATTTCACGGTCGCTGCTGAGAAATGCCTGATGACATACAATTGGCCTGGCAACATCCGTGAACTCAAAAACATCATGGAGCGATTGAGCATCATGGTGCCCGGCAATGTGATTGACGAACAACATTTGCCGGAGGGCGTGACGGGCAGAAGAAATAGCGCCGCTGGGGAATTTTCATCCGTCTCGCGTATCGATGATTTTCGCTCTGCCCGGGCCGAATTCGAGAAACTTTTCATACTGCAAAAGCTAAAAGAATTCGATTTCAATATCTCAAGGACAGCCGAAAAAATTGGACTTGAACGGAGTCACCTTTATCGAAAGCTCAAGACTTACGGAATTGAATCCGTCGTCGACAAACGCTCCGAGAACGGTGAATTGCAATGATTAAAAATGTACTGAAGTCATCAGCACTTCTGGCATTGGGAGGAGGTTTCCTCTTTCTGATGCAGAAGCTCAATTTTCTGCGCCTTGCCGACATCGCCAGTGCCTTCCATGAACGTCCAGGTGTGATTCTGGGATTGGCCTGTGTTCAGGCAATCGCGGCATTTGTCATGATGATTCGATACGGAACGCTGTTGGGCGTTCTGGGTCTCGCAGCGCCTTTCAAGCAAGTGAGTTCGGCCACCTTCGTGAGCACAGCGGTTGGGCAATGGGCACCGGGCTCTTTGGCCGTGGTGGAGCTTTTGCGCGTCGGTTTGATGATTGGCAGTCAGCCGGAAAACATTGCGACCGACAAAGTCCAGCAACAACATCAGGGCATCAAGGCTCGCATTGCCATCGCATCTTTTGTCGATCGCCTGATAGGCTTTCTTGGAATTCTTGTGCTCGGCTTTATCTGCTCCGTTTATCTCGTGTTTGGGTCAAGTCTGCCCTCGGATTTGTCCGGTTTTTTAACGGGTCCCGGCCTCTTGCTGTTGAGTTCGGGCATGGGAATGTGCGCCCTTGTTTCTCTGCCGTTGTTGGTTCGCCTCAAGTGGGTGCGTCATTTGGGAGCGATGGGGGTGCGGAAACATGCCATGGGTGGCTCCAGGTCAGTCGTTGGCATTCTGGCCACGCTTTTGCGACATTTTGAAACAGTTCGCCACAATATCGAAGTGGGGAGCCGGAAACCGCGGCGCCTGTTGGCGCCTGTTTGCTTGAGCATGTTGAGTTTGCTTCTCACCAGTTTTTCACTCTACCTGGCAGCGAATGCACTGGGAGAGTCTCTCGATTTTATTCAAATTGTTTGCGCCTATCCGCTCATCTCGCTGTCGGCGATTCTGCCACTCGGTTTTGCTGGAATTGGTGGATATCAGTTGATTATGGCCTCAATTTTCGGTCTGTTTGCGGTTTCACCAGCTGTCGTTGCGTCATCAGGAGTGCTCCAAAGTGCTGTTGTTCTTGTTGTAAATACTCTCATGGGCCTGCTTTATGCACGCGTCTGTTCGGGGCAAATCAAGGCTATTTTCAGGCAACCCGCCTCGGGCCAATCGTTGTGAACAATGAAGCTTGAAGTCGCACAGTTGGTAGGCTATGACCGGCCCAGCGAGGAGAACCGGACTACAGCGCCGTCCCTGATTTTTCGGGGATGAGTGAGGAAAGTCCGGACTTCATAGAGCGGAGTGCTGGCTAACGGCCAGGCGGGGAAACCCGACGGAAAGTGCAACAGAAAATACAAAGCCCAAGGCGCAAGTCCGGCAATGGTGAAATCGTGAGGTAAGAGCTCACGGGCGTTCGTGGCGACACGGCGTTTGGCAAACCCCACTCGAAGCAAGACCAAATAGGGGCGAAGGATTGGCTCGGTCCGCTCGACGCCCGGGTTGGTTGCAAAGACTCCGTCGGCAACGGCGTGAGCAAGAGAAATTGTGGTCGTCGACAGAATCCGGCTTACAGGTTCTCCTCGCATAAATTGGCTTTTTTAATCGTTCACCTGTGTGAGGTGTTTCATGTTCAATTCTCGGACTGTTTTTCAGTCGCCCAATCCCGAAATCACTTATTTCACTTCTGAGAGCGTTTCCGAAGGTCATCCCGACAAGGTCGCAGACCAGGTTTCGGATGCGATTCTCGATGAATTGTTGAAATACGATCCGCACGCACGAGTTGCCTGTGAAACACTCGTGAAGACAGGTCTGGTCGTTGTTGCTGGTGAGATCACCACAAATGATGAGTGCAAAATGAAGGCCCGCAAATATGCCGACATCGCGCGCGAGACGATCAAGGAAATCGGATACGACGATCCCGAGAATGGTTTCGACTATCGCAGCTGCGGTGTCATTGTCGCAGTAGACGCTCAATCACATGACATTGCTGTCGGTGTGAATGAGGGTGAAGGCCTGCACAAGGAAATGGGCGCCGGCGACCAGGGAATGATGTTCGGCTATGCCATCAATGAAACACCCGAATACATGCCCGCGACTCTTCAGTATGCGCAGAACATCCTTCGCAACCTGGCGCACAAGCGCAAAGTCGAGAAGGTTCCCTTTCTGCGGCCGGATGCGAAATCGCAAGTTACCGTCGAGTATCACAACGGCGTTATCAAGCGTGTCGATACGGTTGTTGTCAGCACTATGCACACACCCGATGTGAGTCTCGAAAAGCTGCATCAATTTGTGGTTGAAGAAGTCATCAAGAAAACAATTCCAGCAAATCTTCTCGACTCCAAGACGCGCTACTTCATCAACCCAACGGGTCGATTTGTGACAGGTGGTCCGCAAGGTGACTGCGGTCTGACAGGGCGCAAAATTATTGTCGACACCTATGGTGGCCACGGAGCACATGGCGGCGGTGCGTTCTCGGGCAAGGATCCCAGCAAGGTGGACCGTTCGGCTGCGTATCTCGGGCGTTATATTGCCAAGAATATCGTTGCTGCTGGTCTTTCTGACCGCGCTCTTGTGCAAATTGCTTATGCAATTGGCGTTGCTGAGCCTGTCAGTGTCAATGTTCAGACATTCGGAACCGAGAAGATCGCCCGTACAAAAATTGAAGCCGCGGTGCGTGAGACTTTCCGCATGAAGCCTGCAGATATCATCGCTCAATTCGACCTCAAGAATCCCGCCAAGAACGGATTCAGCTATCGTGAAACGGCGGCATATGGCCACTTTGGCCGTAACCAGTTTCCGTGGGAGAAGCTCGACAAGGTGGAGGCACTCAAGCAATATCTTTGATCTCTGCTGAGGAGATCAAAATATGAAGCTTCGCTTTGTCGTTCGTCATTTTGTTGTTTTTTCAGTTCTGGCAGCGTCGGCCTCCCCGGCGCTGCCAGTTTTTGCAGCGGATGCACCCGCGAGTGCTCCTGCTCAAGTTGCCAGTCCTGCCGCTTCTGCGGCCAGCTCTCCCCAAGCACTCGTGATTGAGACCAACATCAAGTCGCTGGATGCGGCTTGGAACGTGCGCCACGAAGTGCAAAGCAAAATCGTTGAATTTCTCAAAAAGAAGCCTGCATTGTCTGATGACTTTGAAGTGTCTTGGCGCATTGCCCGACTTTCCTACTACGGTGGTTTCTTCGCACTTCCCAAAGGAGCCACTTCCGAAGAGAAGATGGAGGTTTTCCAGGTGGGTGTGGATGCCGGTGATAAAGCCCGTCGTCTTTCTGCTTCGCGTGTCGAAGGCCATTATTGGTACGCTGTGACTCTGGGTGGTTGGGGAATCGCCAAGGGAATCCTCAATGCATTGACGTCTGCAAAGCCCATGCGCGAGGCATTGAACGAGGCTGTAAAGATCGATCCCAAGTATCATTTTGCGGGCCCACTCAGGGTTCGTGGTCGACTTTACAACAAGCTGCCCGGCGTTATTTCTTTCGGAGACAACAAGCTGGCCATGGAAGACCTCAAGAGGGCCGTGGATCTGGCTCCCGAGAGCAAGCTCAACCACATCTATCTTTCAGAGGTTCAAAACAAGCTGATTGGCAAAGTCGAGGCTCTCAAGACACTCGATTTTGCAAAGACGCTTCCTGATGTGGTTGGCGTCGCTGAAGAATCAGCGTATCGTAGGGATATCTCGGAATTGGAAAGCAAATTTCGCTAATTATGAAATCAATGGGGATGAACATGTCGAAGAGTAAAATTCTGATTGGCACCGCTTTTGTATTGGGTGGATTGCTTGGCCTCGTTCCGTTGTTCGTATTGGACAAAGAGCGCCTTGCTGGCCGCATGTCATTCTCAACTGCTTCCGTCGGTGAAGCTGTTGCAGCATCCACTGGCGGTGAGTCTTCAAGTTTGCTTGGAGCGATCGGCACAAATCAGGTCCAACGCACCCAATTGAACGGCAACGAAGCACAGAAGCTTTATGAAGCGGAAATGCAGGTCTACAACGCTGCCGAGCAAATTCTCATTCAGCGCTACATTGGCGATTACTTCGAGAAGATGAAAACCGAGCGCAAATTGGCATCATCGGAAGAAGCCCAAATGGCCTTCATGAACGAAAAGGTCAAGGTTGGCGATTCTGAAGTCCAAAAGTTCATGGACGAAAACAAGGACAATCCGGCATTGCAACGAATCCCGGAGGCGCAAAGAACCCAACAAGTTCGAGGATATCTTGAGGGTCGTGCGCGCGAAGGCGCATTCCGTCAGTTGGTCGAACAGGCCCGCAGTTCGGGAGCGATCCGGGTTGCGCTACGTCGTCCCGTTGAACCCAAACTGGATGTCGATGATGGTGGAAATTATTTCCTGGGACCAAAAGATGCGAAGGTCACTATTGTTGAATTTGCAGATTACCAATGTCCATTTTGTGCACGCATGGTCCCGACTTTGAAAGAGATCGTCGATCAATACAAAGGCAAGGTTCGTTGGGTTTATCGCGACTTCCCATTGCGCGAAATCCATCCGGAAGCGTTGCCAGCAGCTGTGGCCGCAAACTGCGCTGGTGCACAAGGCAAGTACTTTGAAATGCATCAAGGGCTGTTCGACAATTATTCCAAACTTGGATTGGGCCTTTACAAGGAACTCGCTGGCAAGATGTCCCTGGACGTGGCCAAATTCGAGGAGTGCCTGAAAGATCCCAAGATGGAAGCGGAAGTTCTCAAGGATTCGACCGAAGGCCAGAATCTTGGAATCAACGGCACACCAGCGTACTTCGTGAATGGGCGCAAGCTCGGCGGTGCAGTCGACAAAGCGGAGTTCATGAGGCTGATCGACAACGAGCTTGCCAAAAAGTGAGTGCCGTTTCGGGCCAGCGGGAGAGTCTTAATGTTTGGAATCGGTGGCGGTGAAATAGTTGTCGTTGCCCTGGTTGCCCTGATTCTTTTTGGCAACGAGGATTTGCCAAAAAACATGAAGAAGCTCGTCGAAGGTTGGAACAAGTTCCGAGGTGTTTCCAACGACCTGCAGCGTTCGTGGCTCAATGTTCGTGATCAAGTGACGCGCGATTTGCTGAGCGATGAACATCCCCGACCACCCGAGAATGATCCCAACGCAATATCCGAGCAGAAAGATTCTTCCGACACATCGGCTGTTGTCTCGGGAGTGGGAGAGATCCCTCCTCCAGAGGGATTGCATGATGGCGCGTTGGGAGCATCGGCTGTTGTCATTCAGCCCGCAGAGGGCGCCGTAGCCCAGGGTGAGCCGGTGGAAGTTTCGGGATCAACAGAAAAAGTCGAAAGTGTGGAAACAGTTGCCGTTCAAAGCGAGGAGGCTCAAACTACTTCGCTTCCTGATTCCGATAAATCCACTTGATGTTGTAATAATTTCTCAGCACCCGCTGGACGTACGTTTTCGTCTCTGCGTACGGAATGAATTCAATGAAAAAGGGCATGTCCATCAGTTTTTGCCGTCGGCTCACCCAGGTGTCGACAGCTGCCTCGCCTGCGTTGTAGGCGGCAATGGCAAACGTGAGATTGTTGTTGTAGCGCTTCAGGAGTTGCTTAAGGTAACAAGCACCTGCGAGCGTGTTCACTTCCGGAGCGGTCAAGTCAATTTTCTTGGGATTGGAGTATTCTGGCAACTCCTTGAGAACCCTGGATGCAGTGCTTGGCAGGAGCTGCATCAATCCAACAGCACCCACGGGGCTTTTGACCGATGCCTGATACAAGCTCTCCTGGCGCGAAACGGCATACAAAAGATCAACGTCCACCGAGCATCGCTGAGCGGCTGCTTCAAAGGAAGCTTGGAAAGGTCGTGGGTAGAAAATGAAATACAGGAACGGCAAATAGTCGGTATCCCAGCCCAAGGCTTCGCGAAGTCTTCCCACAAAAAGGATGGCGTTCGAGTGGTCGCCAAGCATGTGGGTGAGCCACGCAATTTGGTGTGCACGCGGCAAAACTTCCGAATGCAGTGAGTTCAGTCGCTGGAACGACTGTCGAAGCTGCTGGCTTTCGGCCCTCAGAAGACCCGGCAGCAGTTCATCACTCTCCCGCAAAAATTGCGAGAACTCATCAACAGAAACCTCGAGCAGACTCGCCTTGAGCAAAGACAGGTAAAGGATCGACGATTCAAGTGAAACGTCGAACTGGAGTTGGGAAACTTTTGAACTGCGATTGCTTTCGTCTTCCTTGGTCGTTGCCAAGGCACGCGGAGGAACCGAAGAGACGATGCGCAATTGTTTTCGATGATCCAATTCCAACCAATCAGTCAATTCATTGCGCCAGTCAAAATAGAAGGCCTGCTTCGACTGGGTGGAGGCTTTTCCAGATTCCCTGCCGAGAATTTGTCCAGAGAAGATGTCGTAGATGCCAAGAGGATCAGTCATGCCAGCAGAAAGGAAGGCATTTTCGCCATCCACAGATTTTTGAGAAGCTTTCAGTGATCTGCCCATCCAGTAAAACGCCATCGCGCGAGTGGATGAGTCGCTTGTCAGCTGAATCACGCGCTCAAAAGATTCCCTTGATGCTTGAAAATTCCCGTCGAGAAATTGAAGCAGGCCACTGCGGGATTGAATCCAAACCTGAAATTCCTCGCTCTCTGGATTCGGATACATTTTTTCAAGTGCCGAGATGAAACTCAACGACTCCGTTGGTTGGAGCATTTCAAAGCCGACGCGTCCAATGAGCACATGAACAGCATCCACGAAATGTTCCCAAGATTGTGAGGATGCAGCATCGGTGACGACACGCCTTGCCGATGAAAATGCGTCGGCATTTTTGTTTTGTTCCCATTGTAGCCGGGCCAACCAAAGCCGTGCGTCGAGTTTGAATGACTCAAACTGTTCCTTTTCGAAGGCGAATTGTTCTGCAGTGCAGTGACTCTGATCGAGTTCGCGAACAAAGTTGTCCTGCAGGACTGCGAATTGTTTTCTGTCTTGCGCAATGCGCGTGGCTTGAGCCAAAGCGTATTGGGCAAACAATGAATCCGATCGGCATTCGCCCGGCTTGCTGGAAGGTGGCAGACCTTGGAGACCTCCACTGAGGATTTTTTTCGCAAAGCTTGAGGCAAGATTCCACTGTCGACTCTCAACAAGCGACCGCAGTCGCAAAATTCTCTGCTGCGGTGTGTCGAGTGACTTGAGGTCAATCTCCTCGCCCTTGTCTTTTTTTTGTCTCGTCGAGTTGGCAAAAAGGTTCTTCAACCACCGGGGCTGCTGTAGACCCTCGGCTTTGAAATAGGTCTCGCCGAGCAGGCGCTGACGGTATCCGGCGGCCGAAAAAAGGCCAGGTTCTTCCTGTGCCAGGATTTGCCATCCATGCAGTTTGCAGGCTGCAGCACATTGCAAACCCTGAAGCGCATTGAATTCAGTTGTCGGCGTGCGGGCTTGACTCTGGACAGCGTCACCGTTGGCATCTGCTGGTTGAGTCATCACATCCGACATTGCCAGATAGCGGAGTGCCGCAACGTAAATGTTTGTGCCAAGGTGTTCGGTGGACAAGACCAGTTTGGCCAATTCGCGCGCCTGGTGCGGTCGCATTTCTCGAATTTCCCTCTGTGCGACCAACAGAGCACGAAGCGCAATGAGTGATTTCAAGTCCTGCGGAGTGGGTTCGCGACCCGTCATCCGTGTCAATGTTTCGCCCAGTTTGGAACTCAGAAATTTTTCGCCGCTGTTGGCAGATTCGGGCAGTGTCTGAATCAGCGAATCAGCAAGCTGATTGAGAAATTTGGATTTGGGAAATGGTTTCTCAGCGGAAGATGCGGACGCGAGGTTCGTTTCAGATGTCAGCGTTCCACTGGAGTGGATACAACCCGATGTCAAGACGAGCCCCAACAGCATATTGTGAATCATGCCGTGGAGCGGGATGTTTAAAAACCAGTGTGCCTTGATGGGATAATCGGGCATCTCGGTTTAGGCCTTGGCGGCTCCTGCCTTGTTTAGAATTTGATCGACGAAGCTTTCCACTTTGCCGACGAAGGGCTTGTGGAACAAAGCGACGTCGCGTTTTGTTTCGATGAATTTGGTGTCCGCGCCTTGGCTTTGCAGGGCGATCTTGAATTCACTCTTGCCACCCTTGTCAATGCGCACCAGCATCGTGTTTTGCTCCCACGAAACGCTTGCAAACGAGGGAACTCCAATTGCTTGAAGTTCTTTTTGGAGAAGGGATTTTGCTTCATCTGCAGAAACGTTTCGGAATGTCCAGCTCATTGTCATGGGTGAATCCTCTCATGATTTCCGGAGGAGTCTACCAGTTTGAGGTGTCACCCGCAAAAATCAGTATCCAAGATTTCTGAGCTTCTCCAACACTTCCGAGAGTTCGGGGGTCAGTTCATCCTCGCTTGGAGTCAGGACGTTGATACGGGCATAGAGATCTCCGCGCTGCCCATCTGCGTTCTTGATGAAACCAAGGCCCTTCAATCTGATCTTGATTCCGGATTTGATTCCAGCCTTGAGGGTTGTTTTTTTGCTGCCTTGGGGCGTGGGAACAGTGACTTGTCCTCCCAATGCCAGCGTGGAGTAGGGGACAGAAACATCACATTCCACATCCCATCCGTTGCGATGAAAGTCAGGATGCTCACTCAATTTGACTTTAAGATAGAGATCGGCGCGTTGACCGTTGGGTTTGGTCATGCCTTGCCCCTTCAGGCGAAGGAGCTTGCCATCTTCAACGCCGGCCGGGATTTTGATCCGTGCATTGACACGCTCACCTGTTTTGAGATGGAGGACAACCTGGCGTTCACCGCCATTGTAGACATCCATGAAGCCAACCGTCATTTCCTGTTCGACGTCGTAGGTACCCGGCTCATCAAATGATGTGTCAAAGCCAGGTGGACTTTTGAATCCTCCTCCTGTCCTGAATCCGCCACCACCACCCCTGAATCCTGCACCACGCCCACGGGCTCCCGTGGCGCCCATGCCGGCGAACATGGTTTCAAAATCGACGTTTCCAAAGCCCATTTCCCTGAAGATGCTGCTGAAATCAGCGCCCCTGAAAACGTCTTCGCGAAAGCCACCGCCCTGCTGGAATGCCGAGTCACCAAACATGTCATATTGTCTGCGTTTTTCGGTGTCCGAAAGAACCGCATAAGCTTCAGAAATCTGCTTGAATTTGTCTTCCGCCTGTTTGTTTCCGGGATTTCGGTCGGGATGGTACTGCATGGCGAGCTTGCGGTAGGACTTTTTGATTTCCTCCTCGCTCGCTGTTTTAGAAATTCCAAGCAATTCGTAGTAGTTCATCCCGTCACCTCAATGCCAACGGCCTCTCCCGGTCAATTTAACCGGCTTTACCGACTTGGCAATTGTTTGGAGGGATAAAGACGAGGGTGGCTGGACTTCAGGGCTTGCGGATCAGTTGCTCGACATACGCAAATTCATGTTCCGGGACATTTTCAAGCAGTTCGTCGTCTTCAAAACCGAAGAACTCAAACCAATTAAGCCCCACGAGTTCCGGTACTTCTGATGTGCGCTCTTCACCCTCTTCTGTTTCATAATATTCCAGCGCCTTGAGGATGACTCCATCCCCACGCATTTCAAAATAGTGATACCCGTCGCCGTTTGCGTACTGGCCATCACGCGAATCTCCAGTCCAGTATTCACGGCAATGCCAAATTTCATCGGGCCGCCTGCGTGGACGCGCGGTGGTGGCATGAGAGTGTTCGTGAGTCAGAGGTTGAGCGCTTTTTGTCATTGGATAGGTCCTTTTGAACATGACTTTCAGTTTCCTCTCATTCAAATTTTCCGGACAAAACTTCTTCTATTGTTACGGTTGGCTTTGGCAATGCCTTGAGTTGGCCTTCAAGGTTGAAGAGTTGCATAACCAGTTCAGACAAAGCTTTTTCCCGAACGGGCGAGGTCACCCTGTGGGCGTATGTTTGTTGGCTGAGGAGTGTTTGGCCGCGTTTGCGCACATCAGCCAGGATCGGCAAAAACGAACGGGCATGGCGGTGGCAAAGCGGCGGTTGAAGTGCTGCTTCAACATCGCTCACAACGACGCGGGCGATGTTTTCAAAGCGATTCAAGCGACCGGTTCTTCCTGCCCGGGTAAAGACGCCCATGGAGCGTTTGAAGCTCCGGCGAGACTTCAACCCCTTGTCCTTCAGGGCTGCCCGATAGGTCAACGTGGTGTAGAGTGTGGCACAGCATGCCAGGGCACCGGCAATGGCCATCCAGGCGCTGCCTGATGTTGGAAAAAACCCCATTCGCAAGACCTCCTGTCTGCGAAAGAAGTTTCGGAAGTGGTGGTCGAAACCTGAGTCGAGGTCAGTCGGAATTCCAACGCCCCGGTTCACGCCGCGATCAAGTGATTTTGTTCAATTCAAAGGGATAGCTTTCAGCCTCACAGAGGAATTCGGCAATCGACTTGACCTCGGCATCGCGGTTGGCCTTGATATTGTAAACATTCTGATTGATGCGAGCTTTTGCATTTCTGACAATCAATTGGGCCAAAGAGAGCTCAGTGCTGTTTTTTTCCGGACCGCCGCTTTTTTCGAGAACCGAATTCACGCGACAGACCACGGCTGCGATCATGAAAGTGTCGATGGCGATATCGGCAAGGCGACAGAGTTGGATTTGCTCATCGACCAGCTTTTGTCCGTATTGGCGGATCAACTTGCTGGCTGAGTTGGTCAGTGATTTTGCGGCGTCGGCAAGACGTGTGACTTCCTTCTCGAGTGCTGGATGAAAGCCTTCGAGTTTTTCGCTGACAACTGATTGCTTCACCTGATGGAGTGCGAATTCAGATATGAAGCCAATCTTGCCAATGGCGTCATTCAGCGACTCGAGATTACGGATGTTTTGCAGACTTTGAAGTTCCTTGCCAACGCGTTTGAATTCGCTCGCGGGTTCCTTGAGGCCTGTCATGGCAAGGAACAATCTCAATATTTCATTCGTACCTTCAAATATGATGCCGATTCGACTGTCGCGCAGACGTCGCTCAAGTCCATAGTCCTTCATGTAGCCATTTCCGCCGTGAATCTGCATTCCCAAATTCAAGACGCGCCAGGCTGATTCAGTGCCATAGACTTTGCAAATGGCGGCTTCGATTGAGTAGTCAATGTCACCGGCGTCAACGAGTGCAGTTGTGAAGTATGTCATCGATTCAACTGCATATGCATGACACATCATCTCGGTCAGCATGTCTTGAATGACACCGAACTCGGCGATGGCATGCTGGAATGCGCGGCGGTTCTTGGCATAAGTCACTGATTGGTTCAGCACTGCCTTGATTGTACCGAGCGCCCCACCTGAAAGGCCGAGACGGCCTTGATTGAGAATTCCCATGGCGATCTTGAAACCATCTCCAGGCTTGCCAAGGACATTCTCTGCAGGCACGCGCACATCTTTGAAATATACTTCAACGGTGCTCGATGCCTTGATTCCCAACTTTTGTTCCTCGGGACCATGGCTGACACCACCCATGTCACGCGTGACCATGATCGCAGTGATCTTGTCCTCGCCGTCAACATTTTCTTTGGCAAACACCGTGAAAAAGTCTGCGAATCCGCCGTTTGTGATCCAAAGCTTCGAACCATTCAATATGTAGTGGTCACCATCCCTGACCAAGCGAGCCTTGATCCCTGCAGCATCAGATCCTGCCGTTGGCTCGGTGAGTGCAAATGCTGCGATCATTTCTCCCGTCGCGAGCCGTGGCATGAATTTCTTTTTCTGCGCGTCGGTGCCGTAAAGATAAAGGCCTTTCAAGCCAATCGATTGGTGCGCACCAACTGTCAGGGTCACGCAACTTTCGTGTTTGTTCATCAACTCGAGTGTGCGGGTGTAAAGCGTTTGGGTGAACTCTGAGCCGCCATAAATTTCAGGAATAATAAGGCCAAAAAGCCCCATTTCCTTAAGTCCCTGAAGCACTTCGGCGGGAAGTTTCTTTTCGTCATCAAGTTTCATGGGGTCAACATTTTCCTTGAGCCAGTCGCCAATGGATTGTGAGACCAACCTGAATTCTTCTTCACGGCTCGTGTTGAAAAACGGAAAGTGATGAAGATGTGATTCTTGTATTGTTCCGTTGAACACGTTCTTCATGAAGCTAGATTTGGTAGCACCCATAGGTGTGATGTCCTCCCTTGCAAGACGAATTCTGGTGCTCAGATTCTACCACTGGGGTCCATGAGCTGAGCAAATCATACTGGTGGATGCGTGGCGCTATTGACGTGCCAAACCTTTGGGGATGGTGCGAGGCAGACTTTTTGGACGGGTGTTAGAATGTTCAGGTAACAACGGAGGGTTGCCATGACCATGTTCAAACTCAGTGATGAATTTCAAGCTCTTTCTGAGCTTGCTCGGGACTTTGCAAACAAGGAAGTCTGGCCAAAGGCGCGAGAGCTGGATGAAACCGCCCGCTTCCCTACAGATCTGCTGACCAAGGCGCATTCGCTGGGTCTCCTGAATGCTTTTGTACCCGAGTCTGTCGGCGGATTGGGGTTGGGAGTGTTTGGACATTCGCTGATTGGTGAAGCTCTGGCCACCGGCAGCGCAGGTTTCTGCACTGCAGCTCTTGCAAACGAGTTGGCGGGCGTTCCTGTTATTTTGGGTGGCAACGAGTCTATTTGGAAGGAATTTCTTGCACCCATGGTCGAAGAGCCTCAAATGGCTGCATATTGCGTGACTGAACCAGGCGCCGGTTCGGACGTTGCGGGAATCAAAACCACAGCGAAAAAGGTTGGCGACAAATACGTCATCAACGGTTCGAAAATGTGGATCACCAATGCAGGTCATGCAAAATGGTTTTTCGTCCTTGCCAAAACGGACCCCGCCGCAGGTCACAAGGGCATGACGGGTTTTGTTGTTCCCGCCAACACACCTGGCGTGATTGTTGGTAAGAAAGAAGACAACATGGGTCAGCGTTGCTCGGACACACGTGGAGTGACGTTTGAGAATGCCGAGATTCCCTCCAAATATGTTCTTGGAAAAGAGGGGGATGGTTTCCGACTTGCAATGGGAGCCTTCGACAGAACCCGTCCCGTTGTGGCCAGCGGCGCAGTCGGACTGGCTGAACGTGCCATGCGTTGTGCAATTGATTATGCAAAACAGCGATCCACATTTGGCAAGCCAATTGCAGAGCATCAGGCTGTTCAGTTCATGATCGCGGAAATGGCCAGGGATATTGAAGCAAGCAGGTTACTTGTCTGGAAGGCGGCCAATGAAGTCGACTCCGGTCAGCGCAATACCTACACAGCATCGATTGCAAAACTTCTTGCCGCAGATTCCTGCATGCGCATCACGACCGATGCCGTTCAGATCTTCGGAGGCTATGGCTACAATCGCGAATATCCAGTGGAAATGTTGATGCGTGACGCCAAGATTTTCCAGATTTATGAGGGCACCTCACAAATTCAGAGAATGATCGTGGCTCGCCATTTGCTCGACCACTAATCCTGGGGTAAGTGGCCCATCTTTCTTTGAAGGAATCCCTTCGGACCTTGGGGTGTTTCATGACCGTGCGCCAAAAGCCAATCAAGCTGGGCTTGGTTGTTTGTCGATTCAATGAGCTGGTGACTCGTCGCCTGGCTGAGGGAGCTGTTGCTCTACTCAAGAGGCGCGGCATTAAAGCTGAGCAAATTGTGGAAGTTGAGGTACCCGGTGCTTTTGAGTCACCCTTGGCTGCGCAGTGGCTTTTCGAGACTCATGGGGTTGATGGGGTGATTGTCTTGGGGGCTGTGATACGCGGTTCCACAAGTCACTACGACTATGTTTGCTCCACGTGCTCGAGCGGGCTGATGAGTCTGCAGATGGCTCGGTCGGCTCCTGTGGGCTTCGGTATTTTGACGTGCGACAGTCTCGAGCAGGCGCTCGACAGGGCGGGTGGAAAGACTGGAAATAAAGGCGCGGAAACGGCGGAAACGGTTCTGGAAATGATTGAAACGAAAGCCAATTTGGCTCGGCTCGGAGGCGGTGAATGAGCTCGGAATGGACCCGCGCGGGCATGGCCTTGAAGCCGGCACAACTCCGGGACGCACGTCGGTTTGCAGTGCAGCTCGTTTACCAGATGGAAGCCTCGCAACAGACTTTTCTTACGGATTCAATATTACAGGCTTTTTTTGGGCAAAATGAGGTTGATTCTGATCTCCGGCCCATCATCCAGATTGCTGTCCAGGCGCTCATAGACAAGCGAGACGATGTTGATGCCCAAATCGAGGCATGCTCTTCAAATTGGAAATTGTCGAGAATCGCGAAAGTCGATCTCGCGATTCTCAGAATTTGCACCGCTGAATTGATGACACGATCCGAAGTTCCCAAAGATGTTATCATTTCAGAGGGCGTCGAGCTGGGAAAACAGTTTGGTTCAACGGCCTCCGGAGGATTCATCAACGGCGTTCTGGACAGTGTTGCAAAGTCCCAGAAAGTGGTTGGCAAATCCAAAACGTGAATGGCTTGGGCACCCATGGAAGGATGCACTGGTGCAGAGGGAACTTTATCTCTTCAAAACTGAAAATCGCTTGAACATGTTCTTGAACGAGCTGTCCCGCGACGGCGAGCTTCCGGATTCCGTTCTCGGGCTTGGCTTTTTTGCGGCACAATCGCAGGGTGGAAATCGGCCTGGAGCGGGAGTTGATTTCGCTGTATCGCCCGTCTTTCTCAAGGATACATTGCTGAGGGCAGTCTCGCGTGAAGCCTTGTTGCCTTTCAGCTCGGACCCGATTTTTTTGGGCGCCTCCGAGTTCTCCCCGACAGGCGGTCGAATGAGGCAGATCCTCCGACGACGCTCGGAAACGGTGGATGTTCGTTCGATTCGGCGATGGATCTTGTCAGGAGTTCATCCTTACTTCGGAACGCCCGACACAGGGTCTGGCTCAAACCTCTGGTGCACCCGCGAAATAGCTGAAACTCAAGGGGTTTCCGACACTATTGGTGTTCTGTTGCGGGAAATGTTTCGGCGGGTGTTGAATTTGAGGGCTTCGACCGTCGTGCTGGCCCCCGACACCGAAATGCTGGAAGGATTTTTTTCTGCCTTGGCCCGCTGGCGGCTTTCCCAAGGCAATTTCATCCGTTTGCGAGACTATCTTCGTTTGCGGCCAGCGGATCGCATGGAGCTTATTTTACGCGAGATTTTGGTGTGGTTGGTTGAAGAAAGCTTGAATGATCGGGTGACAGTCCTTTGCCGGACTTCACTGGAACACGACCAGCTCGTTTTGGCGTCTCGCTATATTCTCAGAAATACTGCGATTTCTCAGCCCATCCAATTCCGACTTTAGAATTTGCAAATTTGTTCAAGCTGTCAGAAACCCTGCCGAAGATGCAATTGGAGGTGGGAGGCGCTCTTCGATTTGCAGTAAAGTCTGCTGACAATCTGCCGAAGGTCATGCGCTACATCTGAAAGCGAAAGGAGGTGAGCTGTGCGAGGCATACAAATTATCTACGTGTCGCCCTCGGGTGCCACCCAAGAGGGTGATGACTTGGTCAAGGATCTTGAGACTTGGTTTGAGGACCACAGTCAAATGTGCCGACTGATGACTTCAACGAATCCATCGGATCAGCGCGAAGTCGCATCATCGTTCGACAAACTGCGAGCTTCTGTTGACTCGGGTCAAAGAATATTGGGGCGTTTGAAGAACTCATTTGCATCCCGCGAAGAAAACCGACCATCCCTGTCCCAGGGAAACAGTCGAATACCCCTGTCTGGCATGAATCGATTTGATGATTCGCAAAGGGTATCGACACAGGTGGCTCCTTCGATTCCCAGGAGCGGAAAAACAGGCGCGCCTGTCTCAAATATAACGACAAATGTTGCAGGAAATTTTGTTGCACTGACCACTTCGGCAACCTCAGAGGCGCCACGAATCATGCCAAGTCGGACTTATTTGAAAAAGTCGGGCACGGGATCATAACGGTTGAAAAAAATCAGCCCTTACTCTTCGCGGGTTGATAAGGTTTGAAAGCAACCCCAGAAACGAATGAGTCGCTTCTGGGGTTTTTTCATGCTGAAGAATTGCATCATCGGTCTTGTTTCAGTCGCACTTCTGGTGATGTCAGTCATCAAATTCTCAACTCGTCCCGCAGAATCCGCCTCACAAAATCGCGCCCCGACCAGAACTTTTGTTCTGTTCAACAAGTCGATTGTCACGAGTCATCGTTCCCAGCTGGGCCATGATGCAAAACTGGCAGACATCTTTCTTCTCAGACAAAAAATCCAGAATGGAGAAAAATGCAGTTTTGGTCTCTTTCGGCTCATCAAAATAAGCAATGAAAAAGCAACACTCAAAGCGGTCGGCACGAGAATGACCTCAAGATTTGCAGTGTGGGCTGAATCCCAGGGCAAAGCTGTGGAGTGGGAGTGGCAAAGTCATCCTGGAAAATCCACTTTCGCATCCCCGGGGCAGCAATGTTGGTCATGGAGAAAAGAAAGCGGGGCTGAAAAGCCGCAGCAGGTTGTTGTTTCGGGCAACCGGTTTTTCATTCGTGGTTCTCGTTACGCAGAAATTGTGCAGACCGGAAACAAAAAATTCAGAATCGAATCCGATCCGATGCGGGAGGGCTGGTGGGTCACCTCTTCCGCATCAAATGCCGAAGGACTGTTGATTCTTCGCAGCGCAATGACCGGGTTGTTGGAGTCCATTCCAATCAAATTCAATGGAAAAAAAACAAAAACAAAAATCCGGCGGTCAAACGTCAAGCAGTCTCGAGAAATTCGGAAATCATTCGCTTTGCCAGGCTGGGAATAAGCGGTAGACTCCGGTCTGGTCGAATGAATGAATGAATGGTTGGAGTCATGACAATGAGTCGGAATGTTGAATTCTTGGTTCAGGAACCGGGTGTTGGCATCATTGAAATATCTCGTCCTGAAGCACTCAATGCTTTGAATGCCGATGTTCTTGCACAACTTGGTCAAGCAGTCGATTTGGCGCGCAAGCAAGATGATTTGTCGGCAGTCATTCTGCGCACCGCTGGTGAAAAGGCTTTCGTGGCAGGGGCAGACATCAAGGAAATGATCAATCTGAATCCGCAACAGGCAAAAGACTTCTCCAAGTTTGGACAAAATGTATTTTCATCCCTGAGCGAACTGCCGCAGGTCGTGATTGCCCAGGTTCAAGGCTTCGCCTTGGGCGGGGGCCTGGAGTGTGCGCTTGCAGCCGATTTGATCATTGCCTCTCGAGTGGCAAAATTTGGCCTCCCAGAAGTTGGATTGGGACTCATTCCAGGTTTCGGTGGAACCCAGAGACTTGTCCAACGGCTGGGATATGCGCGTGCACTGGAGTGGATGACTTCTGCCGACAAGTACACGGCCGATGCGGCGTTTGCACTTGGACTTCTCAACCGAGTCGTCAACCCGGAAGAGCTCGCACCCGCGGTTCAATCTCTTGCAAGAATGATTGCCGCCCAAGGACCTATGGCAGTGCGTGCAGCAAAAGCGTGTGCGCGCGTGGCGGCAAAAAATGGAGGCGATTCTGGTTTTGAATTTGAGGCACAACACTTTGGTGAGCGATTCTCCACTGACGAATCGCGCGAGGGGCTGGCAGCTTTTGTGGAAAAGCGAAGGCCGAACTTCAGAAAAGCGCCAACCGAAAGCTCGGGACATTGAGCATGATTCCACTCTTTGGACGCGCTGGAGCGATATCCTCCATGGTCAAGGTTGAGCTGAGAAAAAAGTCAGGCGAATTTCTGAAGCTGATTGAGGTTCGACGTGGAGTCAACCTTTGGGTGGCTCTGCGCCGTTTTGGAGTTCCAGTGGGAGCATCCTGTTCCGGTGTTGGTGTCTGTGGCAAATGTGCGGTCAGGTTGGTTTCCGACGATGAAAAATCACTCACGGAAAAATCCGAATTCGAGAGCCAAACAATCGACAAGCAAGGACTTCAGTCGGACCTGCGGTTGTCTTGTTTGTGTCGCGTCAATCAGGATGTGATTGTTTCGGCAGATTACTGGTGAAGTGCAGGGCTGCGATTACATCGCTTTCGTGTAATTTCCAGAACCGCCGGCGGTCGGTTTGGGCATATTTGAGACCAACTTCTTGAATTCGTGAAACACTTGGCTTTCTGTTGGCGAGAGTTGCCGCCGACGAAGATCTCTATGCAGCATCAAGTGAAGCACTTCCAGTCCACGTTTCACAACGTAGAGGATGTTTGGCTGGTGCGACTTGTGTGTTTCAATATATTCCTTCGTGTACACTGCCACCAACCATTGTCCGACATCAACAATTGCTGTCCTGTAGTCATTTTGTTCTTCTTGTTTTTGTGCACTGACCGCGTTGCCGAGAAGGCCCGAAATCGTTTCAAAATCGCGGTCTGCCTGAAGGACAAGCGGCTCATCCTGCTTGGGCTGGCCAAATAGTTTGAGCGCAAGCGAGATCCTTTCACTCGAATTGCGATAAATCTCTTTGATGGTTTTCTTTTTGTCCGATGTCCCGCTTGCCGACACGTTTACCTCACATCACCATCAGACAGCCAATTGGACAGGGGAGACTTCCTCTTCCTCGACCTGTGTTTCTTCTTGATTGCCGTTTGAGGAATTGTCCTCATTTGTGACTTCTTGAGCTGTCAGATACGAGACGCGTCCTTCGATTCGCGCGCCATCTTCGACAATCAGGCGTTTTGCAGCGAGATCACCATAGACCCGCGCGGTTGGACTCAGCCTCAAAAGATCCGAGGCCTTCAAGTTGCCGTCAATACGGCCATTGAAAAGAACGACCACTCCGTTGAGGTCACCCGTAATCACGGCCGATTCCTCCACCGTCAGGACTCCGTCGCAAACGACTGAACCATCCACGTGACCACCGACGCGCGATTCCCCCTGGAGAAACATTTTTCCCTGGAAGCTGCATCCGTCTGCAAGCATAGAAATACCACGGGACCTCATTTTCGTCGTGGGTTCTGGCGAGCGGATGTTCGAGTTTTCAGACTGTGGCTTCTTTGAAAACACGCCTGGCTCCTGCAAGATAGAAATCAAATCTTCGGGTACCTTCAATTACGAGCCTACCCGTGTTCGCCTTGCTGGAAGGGGAAAGAAGTGTCGCAAGACAATCCTGTGACGCCGGCCGTCATGGCATCGACATCTCCACATTCGGTCGCATGGAGCGATCGCCTGCACGCGTTGACGGGCATTTCGCTTTTGCGAAAGCGGACAATAGAGCGACTTTACGGTGCATCCCGCAGGCTTGCCGACAGGTGCAAATGCCCAACCGACTCGCGCTTTGAGGCACCAAGCGAGGAGCCAAAGCTTTGGTGTCTTGTGGCGTCACACGTCGAGGCTGGCAGGACAACTTCGGACACAAATTGTTCATTGATGCGAACTGGCTGGTTGGTGTGGCAGCCCCAGGATCTCGGATTTGCCTGGTGCGAAATTCTCGAGGTTGACAATATCCACTGGCTCTTTTCACAGGGTGTTGCGGCAGCAAATCCGTTGTGCAGATCTTGGGTGGAATGGGAGTCCCTGGGAAGGGGTGCAGTCGGCTTTCGGGTGAAAACCCTCGTTCAAGGTTCCGAGGAAAAGACAATCCAGCAATTCCGCGCTGACCTCGTGCAGGAGATTCTCCGAAGGAATCCGAGCTTTTCCCACGTCAACTTGACCATCTCCGGAGAATCGCACCTCTCGGATGATACGGGCTTCGAGGATTCATTCGCTGCCGTAGGATTGACGGCCGACAGGCTGAGGACACGCATGATCCCCGGCTGGCAGTGTGGTGACATGGCCATTCGCAGTTTTACCGCATACACTATGACACGAAAGGACACCCGCTGATGGTCTCCAGGACCGGCGAACGGGTGAGTGTGCAGGTGAATGGCGCTGATTGAACAATCATCAACTTCCAGAAAGCAAATCAAGGTCAGAGTCCTGACCAGTTTGGCGTGCGTTGTTGCCGGGCTTTTTTTTCAGGCATTTGAGAAAGATCCCAAGACTTCCGTCAAGGAGAGCTCGTCGGCCGTTTCGAGCGGCAGGCCAAGCAACGAAAATGAAACTTCAGTCGATCCAAACAGCGAAAATGCATCGCAGAAAATTGGCGGGACTTTCCAGAATCAAGGTTACCGGGATCCTCGCGAGGAACTAACAAACGAGCGGCATGCGTTCAAGACTCCTTTCGGTCAGGTCATTTGGAAAGACATCGAAAAGAGGCTGACGGTAAAGGACCGATCTGTTTATGCAGATTACAAAGGCTATAAGCTGAAATTGACGATCCAGCCTGAACTCCAGGCGGCAATTGAAAAGACTCTCTCAAGCCAGCGCAATATTGCTGGTGCTGTTGTCATTCTTGAAACCCGCACAGGGCGCATTCTGGCGATGGCAGAAGCGCGCGGTGACTCACGCAGTCCATTGGTCACAGACGAATCCATCCTGGTCGCTGCCAGGGCCCCGGCCGCAAGTCTTATGAAAATTGTAACTGCCACTGCAGCAATTGAAAAAAATGTATTTTCAAAATACAAACACCATCTTATTATTTTAGACAATGCT
>JBMSQQ010000043.1:0-29470 GCA_049423385.1 Silvanigrellaceae bacterium
GCAAATTTTACCGTTCTGCGGCAGAGTGGAAGTGCGAATGATTTCGCGTTGGAAAAGCCACCCCACAGCCGAGGAGTCAGCCATGGCGTCAGCCTCAAAGCCCAAGCGTTCAGGGGCCGCTGCAAAACAGCCGGTCCGTCCATCCAAGCCATCCACGCCGGGATTGAAACTCAAGCCGGTCGAGGCGCCCAAAACATCACGAATCATTGCCATTTGCAATCAAAAAGGTGGTTGCGGGAAAACCACCTCGGTCATCAACATCGCAGCAACTCTCGCAGCCATGAATCAACGAGTTTTGGTGATCGACCTGGATTCCCAGTGCAACGCCACCCAAGGTCTGGGCCTGGAGCTCGAGGAACTCGAGGAGTCGATTTGCGACGTCCTGTTGGATCCCAAGGCACACTCGCTTGCGGATGTGATTGTTGAGTCGCCGTACTCCAACCTGCATGTCGCACCAGGCTCGATTGAACTCTCCGAGTACGAGAGCCGGGCCGCCACCGAAATTGGACGTGAGAACAGGCTGAAGAAGGCAATTGCCCAGGTCAGGTCCCACTATGACTACATCCTGATCGACACTCCTCCGTCGCTCGGCCTGCTTTCTGTCAATGCACTCAATGCCGCCAGCGAAGTTCAAATTGCCATGCAGTCTCATCCGTTTGCTCTCGATGGTCTGCACTTGCTGTTGGAAACAATTGAACTCGTCCAGGAAGAACTCAATCCCGAATTGAAGATTACCGGCGTGGTTGTCACCATGTATGACCACCGCACAAAAATCTCACGCGAGATTGTCGATGAGGTTTGCTCGATTGCATCCCTCAAGGGGCGCGTGCACAAGACGGTCATCCGTCAGAACGTCAAGCTCACCGAGGCGTCGCGCTTGCGCAAGCCTGTGATGTATTACGACGCACAGTGCACCGGTACTGAGGACTATGTGCAGATTTCCAAAGAAATTGCCGCTCAAGCAAGACAACCCATCGCGACGCCCAAACCAGCCAGTAAAGCTTCCGCGGTGAAGGCCACCCATTCAAAATCGAACTCCAAATCCTCAAGAGCATAAGGAACGCAAGCATGACAAAACCAAAGAAACCATTGCGCGGACTGTTTGCCAGCACTGAAGCACCTGCTCCAACCCCATCGCGCCCTGCGATTCCTGTCCCGCCGTCGCGCAAGGAACGTCCGTCATTTCCTTCGACACCCCAAAAGCCGAAGACTCCACCCGAGCGTCTCGCTCCGCCACCACGGATCAAAACTCCGGCACCGATGATGATTATGGAACAAGCCGAGCCAGCGCCCGTGACCATCATCGAAACGGTGCAACCTGTTGTGGTGCCCGTCATCGCCTCTCCTGAAAACAAGATCATGAGCATTCAATACAACTTCGACTCCATGCGCGACACCCGCGATTCCTGGCAGGAATTGGACTACGCGCATTTCCTCCGCAAACTCGACGCTGTGCAAACAGAAGCTTTCATCCTGAAGGGCAAGCTGCTTTCTGAAGCCAAAATTCGGTTTTTCGAAACGAACAAGGTCGGCTGGGCCGAGTTTTGTGAAATGAAACTCGACATGAACTACACGACCGCGAACCAGTACATCCGAGTGGCGACTGAATTTGATGTGACGTCACATCAACATCCTGATTTCGGCTTTGAACACTTCAAGGCCCTGCTCCCCCTCTCGATCGAGCAACGCAGTGATTTTCTCAACTCCAACGGCCCAGTGAGCGTGAAGCTCATTCGCCAGCGGGTCCGCGAAATCATCACAGCCCGTCCTTCAGACATTTCTGGGGCGACAACCACAAAACCACTCAAGCAATCGCTGCGTTTCATCAAGATGCTCGAAGCGATCAAAGCTGAAGTGCTCACTCATGGCGAATCCTTCCAGGGCTTGACCCAACCCCAGCGATGGCAAGTCACGGCCGCCTGTCAGAACATTGCGGCACACCTGAACCACCTGGCACAGGTTCTGAGTTCAGATCCAATACAAGGCAGAGCGCTGCCAGGTGCAACATCCAGGGCTGGCGCTTTTGCAACAGCGGACGGAGTCGCTACAATGCAAGACGCCAGCACAATCCTGGAGCCCATCGGAAACTCAAACTGAACAAGAGGACACCCATGCTTCGCCGCACTCAATTGAACAATTCGAGCGTGGCTGGCGGAGGAAAGAGAAAATGGCAAGGCCTGATGGCCTTGCTTTTTTTTGTAGGAATCCATGCCAGCGCTCAAGCACAATCAAAAGCTACCGAAGCGTCCACCCCAAATAATCAGGTTCAATGCCGATTCATTCCACTGAATATCGGCAGCAAGAACAACCCGGATCCCTCAAGTGCAGCCTTCGCGAGTGCGCTTGAAGACTTCGAGCAATCCTTTTTGCTTGGCGACTCGGAGCTTTTTTCGTCAGTGGTGAGCCAGGCTCTCTTGAAGAAAAAGGAAGACGCAAAAAAGATTTTCGATGGCACCTTGCTTGAGTATGATCTCAGACGCGTGAAACTTCAGCGAAATTGGATGTGGGACATCCAATTGGGAACCACTCCGGAGCCCGGGCGGCTTGTTCCATGTGGTGAACTGGAAATTCAGCCCGTTTATGGACCATTGCATCAATACGCAGTCCAGTACTCGGCGTTCAGCGGTTCAAATCAAACCCGACTTCTCGTTTTGTTTGCCGATCTTCCTGCGGGCAGCGAGTCGAGTAAAAAGGGAACGGCACAAAGGCCGGGATTGGTCCATTTGCAGGTGCAGCGTTGGACATACGACGGCCGCACCCCGGACCGGCTTCTTCTTGAGGCCAGAAAGGTTGCCAGTGGCGGAGATTCGGTCGCAGGTTTTCTGCTCGCAGAGGCATCGGCCAGAGTTCTGGAGATCAACCCCTATGTTGTTTCAGCGCAGTTGAAGGAAGCTCGCGATCTTGCAACTCGCTTTGCCAACGGTATTGATTCCGCTCAAAGCAAAATGTTCGACAGCGCATTGCCCATTGCAGACTGGAAGCCAGAAAAACTGGTTCCCGTTTTCCGCGATGGTTCCCTCGCCGTTGGGCTGAAAATCCGGATGCAGAAAGAAATCGCCCTCAATGACCAAACGTCGAAGTGCATGGAAAGCGTCAAGAGGCTGTTTCCCAAGGGCACCGCCTGGAGAACATCTTTCTCGGGCGTTGAATGCATGACCTACGCCATCAACGAAGACGCCTCAAAGCCTCCGAAGGGAGGGAGCCAGTTTTTTCCGTGGAAGCAATTGGAAAAGAGTGATCACTGAAAGCCAGTGGTCGCAAGACCCTGGCTGCCTTCTTCCTCGCGCCGAACGTTGGCAAAAGCTCCGTCGGCAAGAACCCTCACATCGCGCGGCGCTTTTGGATGATCCATGACGAACTGGAATTCCTTGATCGCATCTGCATATCGACGCAATCCGAAGTGATAAACAAGGCCAAGGTTGTAGTGTGCAAGAAAGTCCGTGGGTTCGATTGAGATAATCTTTTTGTATGAATCAACCGACAGTGCATGCTTTCGGGATGCATGGGCAGCCTCGGCCACCATGTGCAAAAATCGGGTGTTCCTGGGCTCAAGGGATTCAGCCTGACGGAACATGTCGAGGGCTTCCAGGAAAGCTCCTTGCCTCATTGCAACCAATCCAAGATTCGCCCGTGCCGCTGCTCCAACGGTGCCTGCAGAAGATGCTGCGACAGTCAGTCGGCGACGAGCCGCAAGGGGATCACCCATCAACAAGGAAGATATGCCCAACAGCAACTGATCGTCTGCTGAAAGATTGCGCCGCACTCGTTTGCTTTTGGAAAGTTCAACGTATCCCTGGACCTGCTCCGGACGACCTTCAACCAATGCTTCAACAGCGAGAACTCTCAGTTCCGCAGCATCAGCTGCAGTTTCGGAATTGAGCCTGTGCCGAGCCAATCTGGCCCGCTTGCTGATGTTGGCCAATTGGGCCGCTGGAAGATAAAAATCGCGTCTGAGGTTGTTTTGAAGAAGAGACTCGCTCGATTGCTCTTCAACAGTCCGAAGAGTTGCATCTCGTTCTTCCAGATTTTTGTCGAAGGATGCAGCCGTGAAGGTGCCATCCTGGAAGCCGCTTGGGTCGACCTGGGTTGACGTGCAGGCACCAACGATAAAAAGCAATGCTGTGTATTTCAGTGGTCTCATGGACTGCTCCCAAGTGCTCGCCCGTCTTTCGTTCAGACGATGGCTTCGCTCGCCAACAGAGCAAAAGGAATGCCATTCAAAAAACAAGTCTTTTCGCAGACTTGAATTTAAATACTGGATAAAACCTGGTCACTTTCCCGTCAGGGTGACCAATAAATATACGAATTTCAGGGATTGAGATGCGGAAATTCTTCGGGTATGCGCGGTGGAGGCCGCAGCTTCCGGAGGGCAATCCCATGGCATTCAAAAATCATAGATTCAGCCGACTTGAACTCCTTGTCGGACGCGAGGGTATCAACCGCTTTCGCGGAAAACACGTCGTCATCTTTGGAATCGGTGGAGTTGGAAGCTTTGTTGCCGAAGGACTCGCCAGGTCAGCGATTGGAAAAATCACACTCATCGATCATGACGAAGTCTGCGTGACGAACGTCAACCGTCAGCTCCATGCTTTCACCGACACCGTTGGTCGCAAAAAAGTGGAATTGATGGCCGAGCGAATTCGAAAAATCAATCCCCTACTCGAAGTCAATGCCATTGCCGAACACCATCATCCAGACAAAGGCAATCTGCTCCTCGAGGAAGCTGCACGCCTCGCAAACCAGCCAGTGGACCTTGTGATGGACTGCATCGACACACTGATCCCGAAAGTTGATTTGCTTGAGCGCTGCGCGAACCAGAACATACCCGTCATCAGTTCAATGGGCGCTGCAAGCCGCCTTGACCCTTCAAAGATTCAGATTGCCGACATCTCGGAAACGCAAGTGGATCCTTTTGCAAAGCAGGTCCGAACCAAACTTCGTGAACGTGGAATCACACAGGGAATCCAAACAGTTTTCAGCACCGAGGTTCCTATAGATCCCGAACAGGCTGTGCCTGGAACGGAATGGACCTGCATCTGCCCGACCATTGAAAAGCAATTCGGTGCATGCCAACACAAGCGAGTCATGCTGGGCACAATTTCATATATGCCAGCGATGTTTGGCTTATGGATGGTGAGTGCAGCTACCCGACACTGGCTTGAAGGTGTCAACCTTGAACAACGCGACACTTTTCATCACACGCCGACCTTCGAAGAAATGCAACGCGCAATGATGTTGGGAGCTGGCAAGCAGGAATGAAAACGAGTGGCCGTGACCACTCGTTTCGGTTTCGCTTCACCGGCGAAAACATCAGAAACGCATTCCGCCTTCCGGTCTCTGCGCTCGAATTCTGGATGAATCGAATTCCCTGGGACGCGCTTCGTTCACCGTGAGTGGTCTTCCCATGAACGTCCTCCCGTTCAAGTGAAGAGCAGCGCGAGTTGCCTCATCCTCGCTCCCCATTTCAACAAAAGCGAAGCCCTTGCTTCTGCCAGTCTCGCGATCAATCACAACCCTCGCACTCATGACGGTTCCATGCTCACTGAAGACACTGAACAAATCATGGTCAGTGCTGCTGAAAGGCAAATTACCAACGTACAATTTTCGACCCATGAAAATCCTCCTCCAATCCCCTGGAACAGTTGGCACGTGCTTTTCGCACGAACCCCGGAATCAAACTTCCGGTCGGATGAGATTGGCATAGAGTCTTCTGGCTGTATTCGCGAAATTGGTATGTTGATGAAAGGTTCGGAATCAATCTTACCGATCAGTCCACGATGTCCTCGGTCAATTTCTTTCTGATGTCGACAACGAGCGATTTCAACGAGTCCCCGAGCTCATCCACAGGCGAGTTGCGGACTGTCTCGCCGATCGGCGCCTTCAAAGGCAAGGTGTCAGATAATTGACGCATCGACTTTGCGATCGCAATCGAACGGCGAATCGCGATGTGGAAAGCATCGAGCTCGAATGGTTTTCGAACGACATCCACGACCACAACGTGTGGAAAAGAGTTGATCTGAATATCGGCATGTTCTTCACCTTCGGTGAGAACGACCGGAACATGACGCCAATGGGCGGCAATCTTCTTGAGAAAATCAGCGTTGCTTTTTTTCGCCGGCGCCGCATCGGCAATCACCACCTGGATTGTCTTTTGCTTGAGATGCGTCAGAGCATCGGCAACACTGCGGGCCGCATGAACGTGGGAAAAATATCGATTGAGATGAATTTTGACGAATCGAAGAACCTCGTCAGATTCATCAACCACCAAAACATTGCTGTCCCGATCATATACCTTTGTGGGAGGGCGACTCATGGGCGGGATCGACTGAAAACCGCTCCCCCGCGGTCCCGGGTCCATATGCTGGCGCCTAGAAATCATGTTCACTCCCCTTGGGCTCTTAACATCAACCGCTCCGCCTGTGGCCGAAAGACATCGCCGGCCGTGGAACCAGACATATAGTCCAGTGCGTCCCTGCGGGCACTCAAAAGGTCTCCATCGAGAGCGGAAATCTCTCCCGAAAGCAAAAACCACACTCTCTCGGAAGGCCAATCCCTGCGACCACGCTCAAGCACACGCCGAGCGCTCTCGGTATCTTTACGACCGATCAGGCATCGTCCCCAATTATAGGATACAGCAACATCACTGAAATCCTTCAGATAGAGTCGCTCAAGAAGATCGCATCCGCGTGTCAAATTTTTTTCAGTCAAAAACAACAATGCGGATTCCAACAGCAGACCCGGATGATCGGAATGCTCGACGAGTGAAAGACTGATTGCTGCTCTTGCATCCTCCAGTCGCCCATCAAGACGAAGACACTTTGCCTGCATGGCATAAAGTTCCTGGCGGAACTCAAATGGCTCCCACTGCAACCCGGAGGATGCCATTTTAGCACAGAGGTTGAAACTTGAGACGTCTGCCAGGAGACCTGCAAAAACCAGTGCTGTCCTGGAATTCAATTTGCGTGATGCAACGGCGTCATAGACCTCAAGTGCGCTTCGCATCCTTCCGTTTCTGACAAATGCAACCCCACGCGCTTCGCCAATCCGCGTGCAAGTGTCATCGAATGACTCAGCGTCCCCAAGACAATCATTCCAGAATCCGTGAGTCTCCGACAAAACGTCATTCCAGCGCTCTCCGCTGAGCAGCATTTCAAGCGCGAAGATCAAATTCGACTCATCGTTTGACTGACTCCCCGGAGAGCCTTCCGCGAGCTTCCTTTTTTCTGAACGTGGGCTCTTTTGATCGGTTGCTGAAATCTGCGCGCCCGATCCAACCAAACGCTCAAGACGCGAAGACAAAGAAGATCTCGACTCGTATCTCTTCGAAATCTTCTTTTCGCTCGGCTCCTTGACCTCAACCGTCAGGGCTGGAGCAGGAACCACCTTTTCCTGTTCAACAGTTGTCTTGCAACCATTGCAAAAAACACCCGCGGCAACCCAAACAAAAAGCAAACAATATCGTGCAACAAGTATCATCAATGTTTGCCTCCCGGTGGCAGCAATTCGCCGAGCCCAACACCGAGAAGACTTCTGCTCCTTTCAACAAAAGGATTGTCCTCCGGCGAGCGCATGGCATCCAAGGAGCGCAGACCACCCTTCAACGACATGATACGTGAATGAACAGCGTTCAATTTTCCGTCAAATCGAACCGCTGTTTTCAAATCCGCTTCAAAAAGACGAGACGCTGACTCCCGCAATCGGCTTACGTACAGACCAAAGTTGACAACAACCTCGTCGATGCATTTTGCAGAATTATAATTCGCTGGGTGTGAGCGCTCTCCCGTCAAACGACACAACTTGACCATCGTGTCGAAATTCCTGGATACAGTGCTCAGTGAAGAGTCGAACGAAGCAGCATCCGAACTCCGGGAGGCACGGTCGCTTTCGCTCGACAAGAGCATTTTCCACCTGCGGCTTGTCGAGTCCAAAAGCCCAACGAGAAGTCTATTGGTTTGAGGATGGCCTGGGACAAAAACTCCCTGACCTTTCTGAAGCACAACAAGAGACTCTTCCAGCACTGCGAACAATCGTGAATATTTCCCCGATTCACCAAACGCAGCCCAGAATGGCAAGCTCTGCTCGACAAGGTCGCCTGCAATCACCCAGGGATTCCGCGTCCTGCTTTTTCCTTTCCCGGGACCAACAGAAGCCTTCACCCACTCATTGAGATCAAGCGCAAGTATTGAGGCAACTGAAAAATTGCCGGTGGCAAAGGCTCTGGTCGCCCAATCCAGCAGATGCGGATGCGTCGCCGCCGCATCACCCGACAAGGAAGCAACCTTTGTCAAAATTGTTCTTGCCGAGATCACTTCCGGCCACATTTTGAGTTCAGCAAAGATATCGCCTGCTCTCATGACTCCAGACTTTGCCGATCTGATCAAATCAGACCTTCCAGATTCCAACGCGGGGCCAGCAGCACCCAACCATGACTCGGCAGCACTCAAGAACCGACCTGTGCGGTTGTATGCTTCCCCAAGCGCATGCCGGACAGAGAACATGTCATGGGCAGAATACCCCGATGAACTGCTGATTCGCGCGCCTGTCGCCACACAAAGCACGTCGAGTCCGGCCAAACACGATTGCAAAGCAGCATCAACCCGCAGATCGCGGCCTGTCGCAGAGTCAGGAGAAAACCTGTCCGCACCTTCGATCAAGACCTGTACAGCCTCGAATATCCTTCCAGAATTTCGGAGTGCCAGTGACTTGCGGACGAGGTGGTATGCCATCACAGACTCAAACTTGAATCGAAGTCCGGAATCTGGCGCCGAGGACGCACTCAAGCGGTTCATAACCAACCAGGCTGCGGTCTCGATCTGGGCCGACACCTTTGGCTGAACCAGGATTCTCATGAGCGATGCCAATAGACTTTCGCGCTCGAACTGAAAAATCTCGGAGCTCGAATCCTGGCTCAAAAGCAAGGAAACGGCGATCTTCTCGGCGTCGTTGAAGCGCTGTCTTTCAATGGCATCATTGACAGACTCCAATGCAAACTTTCTGATTTCAGAATCGTCACCATGCAGTTCCAGACTGTTGTGCACCAACGCCACGAGTGCAGACCAAGTTGAACCGTCGAATGAGGATCGACGTAATGCAGATCTGAACATTTCAAGCCTGCTGAGTGTCACAGCTGTCTTTTGCTTGTCGGAATCGGAACAATTTTTGAACCAGGAGTAAACACGCTCTGCCAGGGGCTCAAATGCAGACGCTGCAAGAATCCGATGCGAAAGTACAAACGCAGGCAATTCAGAACACACTTCGGAACTTTCGGAATAAAGCGCTTCCGTCACTTTATAAATCGACTGGATAGTACTTGAACTCATCGATGCAGGATTCTGAGTGGCCTTCGAAGACAAGGCTGCTCGGGCCCATTCACGCAAGAGCTTTCTTCTTCTGCCGTCGAGGGCAGAGTCCATCGATATTTCCTTTGCAATCGATGCTTGCGGCTGAAGTGAAAGAACCGCGCGAATTCGAAATTCATCCATCGCCTCGATTGCGCCGTCCTGCTCGTAAACTTCCATGGCTGTCGAGAAGAAATCCATACCGGATGAACCTCTGGAGAGCACGGGCTCAAGTGACTCAATCCATCTGATTGCTGTTTTCGCGGCATCTTTTTGTACCGCATATTTGAGTGAACGGATGAGTCCGACAGTCACCCATGCCGATCGCTGTGCCTCCTGTATCCAAAACGACGGTACAAAATTGGGAGCTGTTTCACTCAACGAAACCGCCAACATCACACTCAATTCAGTTCGGACGGCGGTCGACAATGCACGTTCGTCGAAATCCAATGTTGAAGCGAGCTTCTCAAGACGAACGAGAGTCTCCTGGTATTTCATCAACCTGAAGGACACCCAGGCCATCCTGATTGCCAACAGCGATCCAGGAAAAACTTTCACCGAAGCCTTGTTCAAGGCAAAGCACTCTGCAGACTTCGAGTACATCTCCTCGGCCGCCCCGAATTCGGCATTGAAGAATTCGCCATCACCGGCAAGGGCAAAAGCCAGGCAGCGTTCATGTGTATTCTCAAAGGCATCCATTTGGGCAAGCTCAAAAACCTTTGAGCCAAATCGCCTGGCATCGGCAATTTCCTTGTCTGCAAGAAGTGTCGACAAGTACACGAGGCTCACTCTCAGAGCCGATCGACTTGCAGGAGCAAGTGACTGTGCATGCCGGACGGCTGTCTTCAAATACTCCCGCCGCTCTTTCCCGGAAACACCTCTTGCAAGAAACAGTGCAGACTGAACGCTGGTTTCATCCGGTGTAACGCTCTTGTACAATTCAGTCAGGCGAGTTTTGATGCCAATCGACATTTCGCTTGAGTCCCGCGACAGTTTGTCGATTCTCGAGTTGATTGGAACGAGGGACTGCGCGGATTCCGTCAATATCAAATTCATCAATTCGCCGGACCAGGCGTCATAATTATCCCGCAGCAAAGACCATGCGATGTCTTCCGAAAGATTCTTTTCCAGGACTGCTGCCCGGGCCGAGTCCGCGCAAAAGACGAGAAATAACACAATCATCATGCATTTCGCGGTCAATTTTTTAATCATGGAACGGATGAATTTCGACCTGGTGATCCATTTCATCGGCCGGACCTCCATTCGAGATTTTCACTTCGGATTCTTCGCGCATCGTTGATTCTGTCGCGGGTCCATTCGGCCGCCGACTTCTCCTTCAGGGTCCTGATCCTGATTTCTTCGTTGGCAATCTGCTCAGCAAGTTCAAGTGAACGTTCTTGTTTGTAGAGTTCAACATCCACGCTACCCAAAAGCTTGAGCAGCTGCGGCCGTATCAATTTTCCTGTCGTCTTCATGAACTGATCCAGATCGCTACGGATGCTGGAGCTGCTGGCGTTGACTTCAGCGAACGCCTTCGCCAATTTCCTTGCCTCTGCAAGCTTCCTGGAAAAAACCTCGTCTGATTCAAATTTCAATCTTTCGAGAAGACGAGCTGACTCCTGGAAATAGAGACCAGCCTGTGTGCTTTGGAAGCTTGGCTTGGACAAGCCCGCCAGTACTTTCTGAACATCGTCGAGCGCTTTTCCCACCCTGAAGATTCTCTCCTTGAGGGAGGAATGCTGCGTTGTCGTATGGGGGACAAGATTCATGGAAGCGGAGACAAAATCCATGAGAAGCTGTCGTTTTTCACGGCTCAAGGCAGCAATTTCTGCTTGATAATCCAAGCCCGGAGAAGCGTCGTTCCGGATCAGATCCACAGCTGCACTTCGGGCATTCAAGGTCCTCAGGGCTCCTTCGATCGTCGCAAGATTTCTTTTCATCAAGAGCGATCGTCGTGTGCTTTCCCCGGCACCAAGACGATGCAATCCTCTCCCCAGCTTTGACTGCATTCCAACAAATCGCTCAGAGACAAGCTGCAGTACCTTCTTGTCTTCCTCGGCAGACAATTGCTCTGCCATCTGCGATATCAGCCGCTCCACCGAGGCAACAAGCTCCATCAAAATGGAGTCATTTCTGGCGAGCAATGGATCGTCATCAAATGCGAGAAGCTGCTCAAGTCTATCCTCGCGACCTAGCCAGGAGTCGAGCACCAACCGGATACCGTCGCTGCGCATCAGCAACTCCGTTTTTTGGGAGACCGAAAGAATGGCTCCAAGAGCAGTTTGCCATTCCCGGCTATCGACCTGATGCTGCTGACAGATAGACTCAATTCTTCGAAGAAGATCGAGGCTGATGTTCGATTGTTGGACTTTTAATCTGAGGTCTTCGATTTCATCCCTGTCCTGGCGGAGTATCCATCGTTGCCTTCGTGATTCTGCAATGGCTTGCTCACTGCCTTTTTCGACACCTTGTTTTCCCGGATGCATCTTCAGAACAATCGCATCGATTGAAGAGGAAATATAGGTCGTTTGTGGATCTCCAGCCATTGGAAATTGTGATTTCGCAGGTCCATTTTTCCCGGCTTTTGATGATTTCAGTGCCCTCAAACCTCTTTCAAAAAGCTCGATTCTTGCAAACTTCCAATCGGCAGAATCAATTCCTTTTCCAAGGGAGATGCGCGCCTTTTCAATCATTCGGCCTGCCTGCTCTGTTTCTCCGAGGAGCACAAAAACCGACGCCGCACGCAACCAGGCCGACCATGAATATGAGGTTTCCGAGTTCTCTGCGAGGGCCGTGTAGACTCTGAATCTGGACTTGATTTCTTCAGCCTTTTGATTGTTTTTGTCTGATACACCGGGTGCAACGAACTTGAAAAGAAAGCTGCATGACTCGAATTGATCGTAATCTGGATTTGCAATTCTAAGGCACTGATCGATTGTTCCTCTCAGTCTTGTGTCTTCTGAAATGTCCAAAGCAGGTGTCCATGAAACAGGCATCGACTGAAGGGAATGGAGATGTTGAACAAAGCCCCGCGCGTTCGACCACTCCAGATTGTTGAAGTTGTGCTCCTCAGCGTTGGCGCTTCTTCCTGTGGATAAAAGTGAGAAGACGAGACAGATTCTGGTCATTCTTGCTGAAGTCTTTTTTTTCGAGTTCAGAATCACCTCGTCTCCTTTCTGAACTCATCTATAATCAGAGGCCTTTCCGGCTTTTTATTCTCTGGCGCTTTTGGTGCGCTCGAAACTTCGCCTTTTGTTTCATCCATGATCGTGACTGTTTGAACCTGTGAGTTTCCACCACTCGCCTGGATATTGATTTCGAAAATCCTGTCGATTGCCTTCCACGCAGCCTTGCTGCCGGCAAAGAATCTCCCGCCATAGGGAGAAACCTGGAATTGGAGTCGGACTTGATGCTTGCCTTCTGGAATGCGTCCAACGAAAAGAGGAAGTGGATTATTCTCACTGACGATCAGCGCACTTTGAGTGTAGACAAAGGGACGTCCATCCATCGCCATCCGGATGTGACTCACAACCAACTTGTCGGTTTTGTTTTCATCTGGTGAAGTCGCGCTGAACGGCTTCAATTCAAGACGGTAATCCACAGTGGATTTGTCTTCGACGCCAAGGACTGAACGCTGCGTCGTGTCGATTCTTTTTTCCAGCTCTCGAATTTTCGCCTCGAGAGTGTTGGATCTCTCGACCAATTGGCGAATTTCCGTGGGTGTAGAATCTACAGTGGATTCAACTGAAAGCTCCGCTGCGTAAGCTTGAACGGGCAGGCAAAAAACGCAAACGCCGAAAGTGGGAACAAAAAATTCCACCACCTTCTGCAAATGTGATTGAGGGCAGAATACAGCGTTCTTTTTCATTGCGGTCTCGTCCCGACTGGAGTTGAAACACTTCTCCCCACTCGAGCTTCGCACGGACCGACAGAACACCCATCAGCAGATCTTTCCCAGCACTAGAGGAATTTGACCCGCCCAAAAGAAGGATTTTCGTATCTCTGACCAAAATCACTTATCATTTCATGAAGTTCTATAACGGACTTGGCTTTTGTGGTCATTTTCCAAAACGCATGACCAAATTGATACCATCGTGCCCCGGTTGCCGCGAAAAACCTGAATTTTTCGAGACAATAATCCTCCTGAGGGAAATGTTTCGCCATGAGGCCAAGCAACATCAGGCACGCGCGAATGTACTCACGGCCTTCTTCTTCACTGGACCATGGACAGCGATCGCCTTCACGGTTGGGGGGGCTTTCCTGGTATCCCAGTCGCTCGGCAATTTGCCACATAATCCATGGTCGAGCAGTCGCCGCGCGCGCAATCATTGCGCCGTCTGCCTTGTAGTCACTCAATAGAGCAAGTGCATCATCTGCGGTTTGAATATCGCCGTTGCCAACCACCGGGATTGATCTTTCACGGGCGACCTGGCTGACCAAATCCCAATTGGCCGTTCCCTTGTGCTGCTGAGCCCTCGGACGAGGATGAATTGTAATCCAGTCTGCACCCGCTTTTTCGAGGGCCTCCGTGAATTCGAGAAGGTAGGGCAAAGTTTCATTCTCACCCTGGCCGCCTCTCAATTTCACGCTCACGGGTCTGTCGGTATGTCGTTTGGTCGCAATGACAACCGATGCAGCGTAGTCCTTGTCGCCCATCAACCGAACACCCCAGTTGTGTCGCAACGTGTGCGACACGGGACACCCCATATTGATATCAAAGCCCCAGGGTTTCACAGTCATCAGTTTTTCAACACTCGGCGCGATGTATTTTTCTTCATTCCCGAGCAACTGAGGTATAAAAAACTGCTCAGACTCAGCTGTCTTCAATTCATTCGTGGTCGACAATTTTTCATCGGGCAACCGACGCGTGGACAACATTTCGGTGAATCTGAGGACATTCAATCCACGCGGCGTGTAGGCACGGATCAATTCGCGAAAAGCCACATTTGAAAGTCCCACCATGGGGGCCACGAGGAAGGGAAAATCGATTCCCAATCGATTGAGCCGGCTTTCAGGAAATCGGCAAGCGTGAATCGGCCGGCCATTGTTTTTGTCCATGAGTCTATTCCAGTCAGAAATTGGCGCCAATCCCGATGTGATAAGCGCCAGGGACCGGGAATAGCCCAAACAAACGGGAAGTGGAACGTCTTTTTACACAAGCTGGAGCCTCGCTGGTCCCTGCAACATCCGATGGGTTGATGCATTTTTCGTTCCGGCCTGCATCTTGCGGTTCGTGCAGGGGAAAGCCGACGTCGACGTTGATTGATGCGAAATTCGAAATGATGTACCTGATCCCGGCACCCGCGGAAAAGTAGCTGTTGATGCTATAATCCTTGAAGAAATCCCGACTGAGAAGATTGATTGAACCGTCGCCGACGACGCTCGCGGCCTTGAGAGCACACTGATCTTCCGAACCAGGGTCGAGATAATCTCCTTCCCCTTTGAGGCGCGTCTGCAAGGTTTGAAGCTCGGTTCCGGTGAAGAATGCGGCACCGGAGTCAAGGAAACCCGCAAATCCAAGACTTTCACCCAACCACGGTGAACGCAATCGGACCTCGCTCTTTGCATAGAGGACGTTTGTGGCGCCAATGGGTTTCACAGTTGGCTGACACTGGAGTGAAGGATTGCCTTGAGGAGGAACAAAATTGAGCCACAGCAAGGGTCCAGGAGTGACTGTGCTGCTCGCCTCGGGGAAACCCCGAACAGTCGATCGACCTGCGAGAGTCGCCCGCCGCGAACTGGGAGCGGTCACCGCGACTGCCTGCGCATTTACAACATCCGAAACCTTGATTCCGCCCAAATTGATCGCACCTGAAAGCCGTCGATAAATGGGAAAGAAAAATCCTGTGTCCACGCTGTATCGGTCATATCGAACGTCTGACAACAATCCAAATCTCGCATGATTGGAAACCACATCGAACGTCATCCCATTCACAGGCCATTCCACATTGTCTCTTGAGTCGAACGATGCTGCCAAAAGAAACTCGCGAATCTTCACAGTTGGCCTGTCGAGAGCCTCCAAAGGCTTCAGGTCTTCGCCGAATGCTTTCGACCACTCGTGAATCACCCGCGACTGAACAGTCCATGACCTTCCGGCGAACTGGGGACGCCAAGCGAAACCCGTGTCAAGCGTTTCAAAATATCGATCGGAAAGTGACTGGGCTGAAACTTCCAGTCCCGAAACAATACTCCAGTCCAGTGGAGACACATAACTGCCAAAACGAATCAATGGCTCCATGAGACCAATAGTCACTTTCCGACCCATGATTCTCTGGTTTGAAAAGACAGAGCTCTGCAATTTTTCCTGGCTCAATGCGAGGGCAGATGTGAATCTCAATCCATCCGCGGAAAGGTTGTTCTTTGCAAAATCTACATTGAAGCGATATCCGCTGCGTGTTCCATAACTGGGACTGAGTCCAAGTGAATAACTTCTTTTGGCTGTGAGTCGGATCACAAGATCAAGAACAGAATCGCGTCGCTCAAGTGCCTCTGCAGATATTGGCTCGATGATGACTGTATCAAACAGATCGTGCTTCAAAATTCTCGCACGACACTGTTCGAGTCCGTCGGGTGAAAAAATGTCACCCGTTCTGAGTCCACTTTCAATGATGATTCGCTCCTGCTTTCCAAAACTGTCACCTTCCGCATAGATCTTGCCAATCCGAACCAATGGACCGGGATTCAAGTCAACTGTCACCTGAATGGGTCTCACCAAGCCAACGGGCGGCAAGCTTTTTGTCACGACTTGAATTGATGCGTATGCGTAGCCTGCATTCATCAGTTCCAGCCGAACCTCATCCTCAAGGTTCCTTAGAATTTGGGCGTTCAGCGGCTGACCCGGCTGAAGAGTTTTTTCCTGAAAACTTTTGGTCAAATTGAAGTCAACCGGCCGACCAAGAATTGTCACGTCGCGAAGAACCGAACGGTAGCCAGCCTTGACCTCAAAGACCAATTTGACACTGCGACCATCGGGAGAAAATTGCGCAACGGGATCGGCAACAGCCGCCTCGGCAAAGCCCTCGTCCAGATACAGACCCACCAGCTTGTCGCGATAACGCGGCAGCGAATCTTCAACAAATGGAACGGATCCTTCCAAAACCCCCGGAATCAAATCAAGCCGCTCAACAACCTCCTGACGAGGCAACGGTAGTTCGCCAATAAACTGTGTATCACTGATCACAATCAGCGGGCCTGTTTGAACAAAAAAGCGAACAACAGTGTCTCCGTTTGGATCAGTGACACGAACGGGCCCGGTGACCACAGCAGTCGCAAAGCCCCGGTTGAAAAATTCACGCCTGACTTCTGCGCGCAACTCTTCGTCAGAAAGATTGAGCACATCGTACGCGGAGATTTTCTCCCTGAACTCGGAAACAACATCTGTGACAATACCTGTTTGTCGATTCAAGACCTCGATGCGTGTCTTTGGCCCTCTGACATACCGAATCTTGAGAGAAGCTCGTTGGCGATCGGCAGAGATGCTCAACGACAACAGGCTCAGATGACTGTCGAAATAGCCATCGGCCAACAACCTGCTCTTTTGCCGCTCGAGCACTTCTTCAAGCGCTGCCTTGTCACAAAGTGAACCCAGTTCAATTGGTGTTGTAAAGTAATCGAAAAAGCTCTCGTCCGGCTCTGTTTTTATCTCCGCAATCCGACAAGGTGTCTCCAACGAAACTGGAAACACGACCTTGAGTTCACCACCAAGCCCCGCCACTGCCTCTGGTGAATCAACCCGTGCCATCAAATAACCACGCTCAGCCAACTTGCTGCGGATGGCCTCGCGATCACGCTCTGCCTCTTCCACAATGAAGGGTAGGCCGACTTTTGTCTTCAGCGCAACGCGCACCTGACGAATCTGTGCGGAATTGAGTCCACGGAAAGCAACTTCACCCACTCTAGGCAAGCGGTTCGCGGTGACCTGGAGAACACCTCCGCCATCCTGGGAAACCCTTGATACAACAATATTCTGGAGTCCGAGACGTTCAAAAAGAACGTGAATGATTGCATTTGAAATGTCTGATGCCGGCAGTTCGTTGAGGATCGCGAGAAGATCCGAAGGTGGATCCCACGAGGTTCCATCCAAAATGAATTGAACCCGGGGTCGAGAGTCAATCTCATTTTTTTCATATGCATCTGCTGCAGATGCACTGAAAGAGCACACAGACATCAGGATCACTGCGGCAAGACAACGAATTATTCCGATAATATTTCGACCGACACTTGTCTCTCGCCCCAGCAAACCTATTTTCCTCCAAATTGGAATTTGAGCCCACCCGAAATTTCGGAATAGGAACCAATCTGCGAGGAACGGCGGTCGAATCCGCCCACCATGTTGACACTCTCGTTTATAAATATTGTTCCTGTGAGTGACTGCCGACTCGGCTCATAGTCAAGTCCGAGATTGAATTTCTCGCCCAGATCACGACTCGCCCTTGCTCGCCAACTGCTTTGCCCGCCATCCAGGATTGGTTGCAACTCAAAGCGATCGACAAAACCTCTCGTGATTTTTGAAACGGCTTGACTCAATGGATCATCAAAAAGCCCGACAACCTGATTTGCGAGTGCCTGGGTCACAGCGGTTTGCGTGGTTTCTCCGGGGCCACGGCCGGTTGAAATCATGCGTATCAATGCAGGGCGCGTCAGCGGATTTCCATCCGGTCCCGTCGACGGATCGCTCCATATATTGAGACGCGGCTTGGAAAGCGGTCCCTCTGCGCCGACAAATACGTTGTATTTTTCAATTTTGGCCGTCATTTGTGCGTCTATCTTTGGCTCAATTTTGACGATATTGTCGAAAACAGCCTCCGCCCGGGTCACATCGAATCTTGTTTTCAAGAGATTGAGCACTCCGTTGTCAAGCCGAACCTGACCAGACAAAATCGGCTCAACATCGCTTCCTGAAAGTCGAACAGCCGATGACAGTCTGCCCCGAAGGCAATTGCTTTGAATTGTGAAACTGTTGTCAGCCTCAATTCCAACATTCAAAAGCACACCGGGAGTGACTTGTTTCACAAGGGTACTTTCGCCCCCTCCTTTTCCGGACCTGATGAATTCCTGGCAGGTTGCATCGCGATAAGCGCGCCCCTTTGCAATCCGGATTTCGCCACCCACAGTGTACGGACGTCCAGACCCCGTGATTTCAACTTGCCCGTCGAGGGTCGTCTCAACTGTTTCAAACACTTCCTGAGGCCAGCGGAACTGTGCCGATCGCATATTCGCTCTCAGCGCCAAGGCCGGCTCACCTGCATTTTTTTCGTGCTCGGTTGCAAGATCAATTGTTCCAATCAAATCCACCTGCCCACTGCCCTTGCTTCCAGTCAGGGAGGGAATCTCAATCCTTGAGTCATCAAACACAATTTTTCCGTTCAGTCCGGTAATGGGTGGAGCAAAGTATTTTCCAGCGACAGAAACATTCTCCAGTTTCGCCTCGCCTCGCAACGTCGTTCCATCAGCGGACTTCTCCACCTCTCCGTTGACCACGATTGAACCGGTTGAAGTTGAAATCAGGTCAGAGACCTGGGCAAGAATTTCAGACTCAAGTTTTGCTTCAAGCATGCTGGTGTAAAAGCCGGTTTCCAACGCATACCGACCCTGAGTCTTGACAGTGCCCGCAGGCCCCATGACCAGCAGTCTCGAACTGGACAATTCGCCATCGGAAAGTACTATCTGTACTGGATTGCTGAGGTTGAAATTCGACTTTCCGACTTGAATCCTGAGCTTGCTGACCTTACCGCTCCCATCGATTCGTGACAGGATTTTACGGAAATCGCCAAGAACCTTCTTGAAGCCTGGCGCGGTCACACTCATGTCTGATGAAATTTCGCCAGTCACCTTTACTGCGCCGTTGCCTTTCGCAAGAGCGGGAATGTACTTGAAGAGCTCAAACGAACGCAGGCTCATAAAAAGTTGAGTTGAGCGTTCAAACGAATGGTCAAGAATCATTCGCGCCTGAACTTGATCGAACAGTCCCGAGGCGGTGACGTTGAGTGGTCCTCCGCCATGCGATGATGCGCTCCACAAAATCGACCCGAGGGAATTGTTGGCCCACTTGAACCGGTCGATTCGACCAGATGACGAAAGTTCCCAGTCACGGACTCCACCTTGAATCGAGCCGCGCAAATCCAACAAGCCGGAAACAGCCTCACCATCTTCGCCTTTGAATTGAAACGGCACTGATTGAACATCGGCCCGAACCGAAAGAGATTTCTGCGAGATGCTTTCAATTTCAAATATCGCTTTGGAAGCGGGAAGTTCAGATGACATTGCTGATCGATTCGCATTGCCGGAAAATCCGATCATTCCAATCTCAAGGTTCTGTGTGTAAAGCCGACTTCCAGAACACCATCCTTGTTGGCAAAGCAAACTTGCCTTCACATCCGATGCCTTGAATTGAGGATTCGACAGGTTGCGGATGGCAAACGCGAGCTGAAAATCCGATCGCAGGATATCGCGCAAACTTCCGTCCATTTGAAAATTTGAGACAGTCAGTTGGCCACGGGTGTTCTTTGAAAGCTGCCTTCCCTGCTCGCCAAAGACCTTAAGCAAATCCTCGACCTTGCCATCAAACCTGGCGTCGACTGAAATTTTCCTGCTTTCAAAGCCAATCGACATGCGGCGAGAGGTAACGCTCGGCCTTTGCTCATCGCCTTCCAGCCAAGCCTCGGCATGCTGAGATGTGAAACCATTCCTGTCGAGACTAATCTGAGCTGCCAAGCGTGGAATTGCCAATCCAAAAACCGATGCGTCGTTCAACTGGACATCCGCCCTGAACGTGACTGGCTTGCTCTTCGAAGACTCGATGGAGCCGCTGAAGTTCATCTCGCCGTCTATGGGCTCACGCACGAAATAGGACACCAGTGATGCAGGAGCAGATTGAACGTGAAAGCGAAAGCTTCTGCTCGATTCAAGATAATTGATCAGTCCCTTGGCCAGTGAGACATCGGTTGGCCTCTCGAGTTCCTCTTGCCCGCATTGTGCTGATGATCCGGAAAAAGTCATATGCCTTGAATCGCTGTCGATGCGGAGATTGACTTCACAATTGGGCAGCGGAAATCGATTGGGCTCAAAATTCGGGACCAGCATTTTTGAAACAGACACCAAGCCTGATATCACGAGAGTGAAGCGCTTTTCTGCCGGAGCATGCATCAAACCACTCACAATCAATTCACGAGAATCCATGTTGAAATTGATGACCGCAGTGGGAATCCCCAATCCGGCCATCATTTCCATGAATGGCCACTGTTTCACACGAAGAGTGTTGAAGTACGGCATTGAATCGCGAAGATTGTACTCACCTGAGCCCTCAATCGTCGCTCCATCCGGAGTCCTGAAGGTTGCATTTTTGTAACCAATCTTGAGATCCACGTACTGAATTTCCGCATTGCCTGAATAAATGTCATAACCAGCCAGATTCAGATTGCTCCAGGACATTTGCCCATGCACTGCGGGTAAAAGGCTTGAATGTGAATTTTTGCTTTCTTGCGAGCCTTCCGGATTGAGAAAGACACTTGCCTTGAATCGTCCGCGACCATCGAGTCCCGTGAGCGCGAACCATGGTGTGGAATCGGACTCTCCATCGAGTTTCATATTGTAGTTTTTGATCTTGAAGTTGTCGCCAAATTGAACCTGACCCGACATCAACCAATTGCCAAGCCCACCACGGACGTCCAGACGTTCAATACGTGCAATGCCTTCACTGTTCATTTCTGAATTGATTTCGATTGACTCAAGGGAAACCTGTTTTGAACAAGGGTCATCACTGGACAAGCAAAATGAAGCCTTTCCGAGCTCGGCAATGATGGTCAGCCCAGAGTCGGACGTATTACCTCCAAATTTTGCAAAAACACTTCTGACAATGGCTTCGTTTTTGAATCCCGAATGCAATTCAAAGATGCGGCCATTCTTGAATTCTATCTGTCGTCCGAGATATACTTGGGCAATTCTCATGATTTCGGAAATGCGCAGTGCCTGCCGTGTTGATTTTTCTTCGTTCTTGAATCGGCCAAGTAGTCCGAGATCAAGTTTCCAACCATCCACCGAGATAAATTTGAGGGAAGGCAGCCAATTGCTGTTCAGATTCCAGGGGTCAAAACCAATGACAAATCCCTCAATCTCAGCCAGCTCATTCTTTTCGATCCCGGTTTCAGAAACCTTGATGCCCGAAATTGTCAATTTTGTTTCGAGAAAATTAAGTGCAATTGGGCCAATGCTGGCTTCCATGCCAAATGACTCGAGGTAGGTGTTCGCCTGCCTTCGAAACCAGTCATGAACAAATGCATTGTTTAAAATCAGATATGCGATGGCATTTGCGGAAATAAAAATTGTCACGAGAAGAAAGATCAACCTTCGCAATGTTCGCCAAAGCTGTTCCATGCTCATGCTTCTCCACGTTGCGAACGTTGCATGAACAATCGATCAAACAACTTATCACCACCTGAATCGTCCCGAAATTCATTGATGATCTTGAGAAGCGTCAACAAGGCCTCGGTTTTTCTGTTTTCGGAAACAAGCTGCATGGTCATGAGCAGATTAACAAATGCAACCAATCCAAAAGTATTGTGACTGAATCCAGTCGAAAATTTCATCCAATCGGGATCAAATCCACAACGGTTGATATATTCCTCAAAAAGATTGGAGGAACCTGCGTCCACGGCCGATTGAGTACCCTGTTGCCGGTGCGGCAAGACCTCAACTTCGGCAATAGCCGGAGCATCGCTTGGCTCCCCCGCCTCAATCGGATCAACAGAGTAGACGTCCGAAAATCCAATCTGCTGTGCATTGACTTCTTCGTTTGGTTCTTGCCCTGAATGAATTGCCGCAGTCTGCAGCTGTTCCAGACCATTCAATTCCAGTTCCATTTGAGTCTGGTTTTCGAGAATATCGTCTCTCCCTGCATCCAGTGAGGCATTTGCATCGTTGGCAGAAACGGTGGTTCTTGTTGAATGGAGTTCGGTGGGTTGGGAATTGGCGTCAATGAGTCCAACCGGCGAAGGTGACACGGCAGTTGCTTGAGTAGCGGTTGCAAGAATTTCCGCGACTGTCTGCTCGGCAGCCCATCTTCCGCGACGCTTGAAGATTTCTTTTGCATACCGAAGCGCGGAATTTTCGCGGGGGGCAAGGAGCAATGCAAGGCGGAGCATCTGGAGCGCGAGCACGGGTTGTGCTCGAAGAATGACCGAAGAACACTCCGTCAAGAGGCCTGCCTGCTCCGATGGATTGTTCATGGTTCTACAAATACACACAATTCCTGCAACGAGATCACTTCGCCCAGGATTTTCCTCCAAGCTTGCAAGAACTTGTTTCCATTGGCCAGACAACCGCATTCCCCCCAGGATTTCATTTTATCACCCCCCACTGGAACAGAGCTGCCCAGCGCAAAATTTTGACCTGTATGTCGGGGTTTGCTAAGAAACACCCCACTTTGAAACGGAGGATGACTCATGGGATGGCTGTCTCGCGAACCCGCACGATTGCAGGAATCATCAGAGAAAAAGGCGATCCCCAGTGGAGTCTGGGAGAAATGTTCATCCTGCAATGAAATTGTACTCACAACAGATTTTGAGGAAAATCACCGCGTCTGTCCAAGTTGCGGCTTTCATGCGCGCATGCCGGGCGAAGAGCGGGTTGAGCTGCTGATCGATCGCGAGTCATTTTACGAGTGGGACCACGACCTTTCGAGCTCGGATCCGCTCGAATTCAACGATGGTCGTTCCTACCATGACCGTCTCAAGAACCTCTGGAAAAAAACTCGGCGCTACGATGCAATCATCACGGGTGCCGGGCTCCTCGATGGACGTGCGGTGGCCCTGGGCGTGCTCGACTTCACATGGATGGGCGGAAGCATGGGGACGGTTGTCGGTGAACGCATCAGACGCTTGTTCGCGCGAGCCCGTGCGCATCGAATGCCCGTGATCATGGTCAGCTCCAGTGGCGGAGCCCGGATGCACGAGGGCCTTTTGTCGTTGATGCAGATGGCGAAAACCTGCGCCGCCGTTGGGCAACATCGCGATGCCGGATTGCCGTTTATTTCCGTCATGTGTGACCCAACAACTGGCGGCGTGGCTGCGAGCTACGCAATGTTGGGTGATGTGAACCTTGCCGAACCCAAGGCGACCATTGGCTTTGCCGGACGCCGCGTGATTGAAACCACGATTCGGCAAAAACTCCCCGACGACTTTCAGACTGCGGAGTTCCTGTTGAACCATGGAATGGTCGATCGCATCGTCAAACGGGCTGAAATGAAGGATATGATTGCGCGAACTCTCGCCATCCTTTGCCCGTCACAGGATCTCACCAATCCTCAATGACCGCTGAAAAGCCAGATCTTTCTTCATTCGAATCGACAATCCATTCGATGTTCTCTCGCGTGAGAGGGCACATCGAGCCTGGTGCCCATCGCATGTTGCGTCTTGTGCCGGAAGAAATTCTTTCCAAACTCACAAACATTCCGACCATTCTTGTCGGTGGGACCAACGGCAAAGGCACGACCTGTGCACTTCTTGAAAAATCAATTCGCGATGCCGGCTACAGCACAGCGTTGTACACCTCCCCACATTTGGTATCGCCAACCGAACGTATCCGTCTCGACGGTCATCCCATCTCCAGAAGCGACTTTTTTGAAACTGCCCGAAAAGTTTTCACAGATGCTCAAGCGAATCTGACGGATGCCACATTTTTTGAACTTGTCACCGCAACTGCATTGCACATGGTCGCAAACAGAAATCCGGATGCGTTTGTGTGTGAGGTCGGACTTGGCGGTCGCTTCGATTCAACCAACGTTTTGACACCCACTGTGAGTATTCTGACGAGTATTGGACTGGACCACACAGAATGGTTGGGCGATACCGAGGAAAAAATTGGATTCGAAAAAATTTTCATCTCGAGGCGCAACAGAAAAATATTTATCGGCAACGTCTCGGTGGAAGCACGACAAGGTATCGAACGTGGCCTTGAAATCACCGGCGGAATTCCACAATTCGTGACCGCCCCAGAACGAGCCGACATCCCGCGCGACATTCCAATTCAGGCCTTTGGCATTTGCGGCGAGGTTCTGAATCACCTTGGCAAGATGACTCGCGTCCATGTGTTGCCAGACCAGCTTCAAAAAGCTGCTCTGGCAATGCAATGGCCCGGTCGATTGGACTTGCGCGCAGTCAATGGAACTCCAATTCTGCTGGACGGCGCCCACAATTCACACGGATTGAAGTTTTTTCTCGATGAGAGCCAGGCAAGGCCAAAAATCAAATTGTTGCCGAAGCCTTGGTTTGTCGTTTTCGCAAGCCTTCAGGACAAGGATTGGAAAAATTGCCTTCAACTGCTCATTCCCCATGCAAAAAACTGCGTACTGACCCAAACTCAGAGCACCAGGGCGGTATCGGTGAACGAATTGTTGAAATATACTGAGTCAATTGCTGCGAGCGACCGCTGCCTTACGATTGAGACTTCTGCCGAAGCCCTCGACCATGCGCTGTCTCTCGCATCGAAGGCGAACGGCACACTTGTGGTTTTGGGCTCGCTGACTCTCGTGGGCGAAGCACTTGAACATTTTGACTTGCCAGTTTTCACCGAATTTGAATCCGGAGTCAGATGCAACAGCGGTTGAAAAAATTCAGGACATTCAGACCAACGCAAGTGTGGAGCATCATGCTGCTTGCGGTTTCACTGACTTCACGTCAGGGACAATCCCAAGGTCTGTCCGACTCACAGTCGACCATTTATTATGATGCTGATGAAATCAATCTGGACAAGGAAACAGGCAATCTCAAGGCAAAGGGAAACGCTTTTATTTTGCTCGGAAATGTCTTCGTCAGCGCAGACAACGTGGAATACAACAAGAAACTGCGAACCATGACCGCTGAAGGGGGAGTCCGGGTCGTTCGCAGTCGGGAACGCATCAGCGCCTCCCGCGTCTTGATCAACGAAGAAACCAATGAAGCCAGGATGGATGACGTCGAAATCTTCGCCGACCCGCTCGACACCGAAGCCAAGGTCAACGAAGAGGTGCTCGGTATTTCAAGTGCGGAAATGGCTTTCGAAGTGGCGCGACAGGAACGCGCAAAAGAAATCTTGAAGGAACTGGGCGAAATACGATCGCAATTTGCAAATATCCACGACTCAAGAAATGGCGAAAGCAAACGCAAGGCAAGCCGCCTGCATTCGCGTTATGCTCAGCTTCTCGAAAGGCTTGTCCGAACCCGTTATCAACCATCCGATGTCTTGCGGAATCTTCCCGAAGATGCGCGAAGAAGGATTGAGAACAGACGCGAAGCCGTCCGGTCGTTTGCCAGCAAGGATCCTGAATTGGCGCGAAAAATCGCTGGCCTTCAAAGAGTTCCTGGATATTTGAATCTGCAGGCGCATCGTGTTTTTCAAAATTCCAACCAGAACATGGACGTTGAAAACGCATCCCTCACAACTTGCAGATGCTCACCTGGTGACAAACCCGCATGGGGATTGAGCGCATCACGTGCACTTGTTGAACCCAACGAATACATCACGCTCTACGGAACAACACTGGAAGTGGCAAAATTTCCATTGATGTACAGTCCCTGGTTCAAGATGCCCATCAAGACAAAGCGACAATCTGGTTTTTTGCTGCCGTCTTTTTATCTTAGCCGGGGAGGAGATGCCGCGAGCTTTCCCTACTATTTGACGTTGGGCGAAAATGCTGATTCCACAATGACCTTCACTTATTTCAGTAAACGTGGTCCACGTTTGGAAAGTGAGTTGAGAACCGCTTTGTCCGAGGAGAGCAGAACCACACTCCGTGGCGAAGTTCTTCGTCAGAAAGGTCCTGTCGCTGGAATCACCGACAAGGAAGTGATCAACCGGTGGGCATGGGGTGCTCAAACCAACGCTCCCATTTCCAGCCGGACATCGCTGAAGATTGATTATGAGAAAATGAGCGACCAGAGGTATTTCTCAGACCTCACAAAAGAACCAGGCACGACCCAGGACCTTTTCACTCCTCAAGTCATCGTCAAAAGATTTTTGCAACAAGATGCCACCATCGAACATTCGGGAGAATCTTTTTTTGTTGGTGTCAGCGCCAACAAGCCGGAAGACGTTTTTGCAGATTCGAACAGAAATGTTCCAAGCCGTGCGCCGCGCATCGACTTTTCAATTTTCCCCAGAAATATTGCAGAAACCAAGATTGCCTGGGAAGGGCTGGGCTCATTCGAAAAAATCTCGGACCGCTCACCGGGGGCTACAGAACAATTGCCAGGACCTCTCGATGGTTCGCGAAGCATGGTGAAGGTCAGAAGCAATTACCCAATGCCATTCAATCCTTATGCAAACATACGCATTGGTGGAGAAGCAGTTCATATCAACTATCAAACACAAAGATCCAAGGGAGAGGTGAACTTTGCACAAGCCGAGGTCAATGTCGACACACCTCTATATGCAAATCTTTTCTCGCTGCAAACAGACAATCAACTGGAGTGGCGCGCGCGACACAACTTGAAACCGTTTGTCTCACTCAAATGGATTCCAGACGTGAAGCGTACCGGGAAATTTCCAGACATCTATTCCACTTTTTATGCAACCGACAACGTTGCCCGCAGGCAGCTCCTGGAGTTCGGTTTCAGCACCGACATTCAGTTGTTCAAAGATGAATTTAAACAATATGAGCGAACCGACGTGCAAAGTTCCAATACTGGAAAGCCACCATCCCCGCCTGCGAACGAAGCAGTCCTTTTTTCTTTGATGAAGCTTCCTGTACCGAACAATCCGAATGAAGCCGGCCAGGTGATTTACACGATGGCAACTCAACGAAAACCGGAAGGGTTGTTTGATCAGTGGGCCACAAACGAACTGAATCAATATGTCAGAGAAGTGAATGTCACATCTGGCAAACAAGGCGTATCTTTTGTCGCTGCACAACCCGTGAGCTGGCGACGCGACACAATTGTGAACTCAACACCCGTCGCACTGTCGATGTCCAGCAGCTACAATTTTGAAGCCGTGCGCACGGCAGATGAGCAGAACAGAAATCTTCAGCCAGGTCAGACTCCTGTCAGTGCTGACCCCTGGGGCGACGTGTCCGGTTCATTGAGCCTGTCTGTGCAGCCTCTGCTTCCCCTCGCAGGAACAGTTTCCCGGGTTTGGCAACCGGCCTGGCGCATCTTCAAGTCCCAGTCTTCATCGCTCGATATTTCAAGTCCAATTGGATTGAACGCAAGTTTTGTTCAGTCCACGAACCGTTCGGAGGCTGTCGACGGGAATGGTGTGAAAACCTATCCCGAGGAACAATTGTGGGGCATAGACTCTTCATACCAGCCAAAATCGTGGCTCAAATTTCAGTTCCAGTATCGCAAAAACATCAAACCCCAGCCCGCATCATCGAGCGAGTTTGAATATAGCAGCCTGCAGAAGATCACTTTTCTCGGAATCCAGGATTGCGTCGATATCACGCTCCAGCGATTCAAGGACAGAGAAATTCAGGAACGAATGGCGACATGGACGCTGGGATTGAATTTGAATTTTCTGGGACAGCAGCGTCAAATCGAATCGCTTGGCAAAGTCGTCGATCGAGCCATCAAGAGTCAGCTCAACAAAGGTCAAAACCTCAGCCCTCAATAAGCTGAACGTCTGCTCCCATTGCTTGAAGCTTTGGCACGAGGTGATCGTACTTTCTTTGCAACTCCTGAACATTGGACAATCGGGTCTCGCCATCGGCGACAAGTCCTGCCACGACAAGACACATCCCCGCGCGGATGTCGGTGGGCAACTTGAACTGCCCACCACGCAATGGTGTTGGTCCTTGAATGATCGCAGAATGTACGAAATTCCGGTTTTTGAATCTGCAGGGCGCCTCGCCGAGACAGCAGGAGAAAAGTGAAATATTCGCGCCCATTTGATTTAAAAAATGGGTATAACTCAAGCGATCTTCGAAAATGGTTTCGTGAAGCACGCTCGTGCCTTCGGCCTGGGTGAACAGCACCATGAATGGTTGCTGCCAGTCGGTCATGAATCCGGGATGAACTTCAACTTCAATGTGTGAAGACTTCAAACGACCCGTTTTCGGCGCACTTACGTACACGCCTTCCGAATTGACCCTGAATTCTGCACCCATCCGCTGAATGTAATTCAAAAAACTGTAAACCGGATCATGAGGAAGCTTCTCAATCAGAACGTCGCCGCCCGTGGCCAGAGCTGCGACAGCAAACGATACCGCCTGATTTCTGTCAGGCATGATCCTCAATTCGCAGCCACGGAGTTTTTTGACTCCCTGAATGACGAAAGTACGGTTGGCATTGACCACGATGTCCGCTCCCATTTTTTGGAGCATCTTCACGAGTTCAATGATTTCCGGCTCGATTGCGGCATTCTCGATGATGGTTCTTCCACGGGCAAGCACGGAGGTGATGATCAAATTTTCCGTTGTCATTACGCTTGGAAAAGGAAGCACGACATGCGCGCCATGCAAACCCTCTTCGCCGACACTCATTTGATAGTGGCCGTCTTCAACCACTACTGTGGCGCCCATCTCCTGCAAACCACGAATATGAAAATCGACAGGTCGTTTGCCAATCTTGTCTCCACCCAATGTTGCAGCCATGTTCACCTTCTTGAACCTGTGCAGCAAAGGCCCGGCAGCGAGAATGGCAATACGATTGCGTTCGCACAAAGTGCGGGAGAGCTCATGTTTGTCGATGGTTTTTGCCGTGAGCCGGACTGTCTTTTCGTCCAGGTATTCAACCTGTCCACCCAGTGCGGCGAACAAATCCTCCACCATGCGCCGTTCATTGACTTCAGGGGCACCCTTGATGAGCACAGGTTCATCGGTCAGCATTGCTGCCATGATGCATTTCGTGACCTGGTTGGAGCTGCCTGCAATCGCGACGCGACCGCCCGAGAGGCGGCGACCGCCGTTGATTTTGATGATTGGCTCTTTGCTCACGATTGTATGACTCCTTGAACACGCTTCTCGGCAAGCATATTGCCAAACATCGCGGTAATACAAGAAATGCCTTTGAAGTGCCAAGACGATGTCGTGCTTGTTGAAGCGAAAATGACTTGCAGGTGGAAAAGAAGAATCTCCAGAAAAAATGGTGGGTGCTTAGGGACTCGAACCCCAGACCCTCGCCTTGTAAGGGCGACGCTCTAACCAACTGAGCTAAGCACCCTGG
>JBMSQQ010000044.1:0-29357 GCA_049423385.1 Silvanigrellaceae bacterium
CCAATCCCATCAGTCCCGAGCAGGCTCTGGCAGTTGCAGAGAAACAATTCACGGGAATGCTGCAAACCGTCAGCAAACCCGAACTGATTGTTTTTGCACGCGACGGCGACGCTCGTCTGGCTTATGAAATTGTGTTTACAGGTATTGTGGGCGAAGAAACACCCACAGAAATGCACGTTTTTGTTGATGCGCGCAGTAGCGAGCTGATCAATCAATGGGAAGGTATTCAGACGGTTGCCGGTAGTGGAAATGGTTTTTTTGTTGGTTCGGTGGCTCTTGAAACCTTGCTTGCTTCGGGCTCATACCAGTTGAAAGATCCGAACCGAGGCAATCAGGCAACAAATGACATGGCGAACAAAACCAACGGATCCGGAAAGATTTTTCTCGACGCCGACAACAAATGGGCTTCAGGCTTGTTGAGCGACCGCGCGACCGTTGGTGTTGATGCGCAGTTTGGCGCGGCGACAACCTGGGATTTCTTCAAGCTCAAATTCGGTCGTTTGGGACTGAGAAACGACGGTGTTGGTGCACTTTCCCGCGTTCACTATGGAAGGGCATACAACAACGCGTATTGGAGTGATGCCTGCTTTTGCATGACCTATGGAGATGGAGATGGAAAGACGTTCAATCCTTTTGCCTCGTTGGACGTCGCCGGGCATGAAATGAGCCATGGTCTAACGGCCATGACCGCAAAACTTGTCTACAGCGGTGAGTCTGGTGGCCTGAATGAAGCCACAAGCGATATCTTCGGGACACTTGTTGAGTATTTTGCGAACAACCAGAAGGATGTTCCTGACTATCTGATTGGTGAACAGCTGTACAAATCAGGCGGCGGCAAAGCATTGCGCTATATGTACAATCCCCCACTCGATGGGCGGTCTCCAGGTTGTTATTCAACAACACTGGGTACCCTCGATGTGCACTATTCTTCCGGCGTTGCAAACCACTTCTTTTACCTTTTGGCAGAGGGAAGCACGCCCGCAGGACTCCCCGTTTCGCCGACCTGTAATGGCAGCTCTCTCAGCGGCATTGGTCGCGATGCTGCCGGTGCCATCTGGTATCGGGCTCTCACCGTTTACATGACTTCAAGCACCAACTATGCAGGCGCACGTGCTGCCACATTGCAGGCGGCACGTGACTTGTTTGGCAGCACTTCGAGCCAGGCTTTGGCAGTGGCTTCGGCTTGGTCGGCGGTCGGAGTCAACTGACCGCCCCTGTCTCGTTTTGAAAGCCACGCATGAAAAAAAGCCCCGGAAGAACTCCGGGGCTTTCTCTATCTGGGCGCTTTGGTTCGCCGCCCTGAGTCATTCACTTCACGTTTTCACCACCCCAGGTGCATGTTCTGTTGGGGTTGGTTTGCTTGCGTGATTCGCACTCCATGCGGCAATTGAAGCGGGTTGTTGATTGAGAGTAGAGTTGCTTTCCTGCACCACCCTTGATGATACATTGATTCTTGGGATGAGCTCTCAACACTTCCGAACCCCATGAACACTTGCGTTGAGGATTGGATTGCTCACGCTCGTTGCATTCAGCCAAACATTTCGCTCTTGGAACAACCTCGAAGTAGAGAAGATTTCCAGCTCCGCCTTCGACCTCACACCTTTTGGATGTTGAGGCGGCTGCCACAGTTGCTGCTGGCATCGGAGTTGCGGCTGCTGTTGCAGTTGGCGCTGGTGATGCTTCAGGCGCAGCTGTTGCGGCAGCGGTTGCAGCCGGCGCCGGGGACGCATCAGGTGCAGGCATCGATTCCACTGGTGCCATTTCAGCAAAACGGCAAGCATTGACGAGCACCTGAATATTGTTTGCGGCGTTTGCCTTCATGAGTTCATCGAAGGTTGTCAAACAGAAATTCACGCATCCGCGACCAAATCCTGTGCGTGACACTCCATCGGTTGTTGTGCCTAGACCAACAGCGGAATAGTTGCCAGCGGCATCCTTTTTAACAAAAGAAAAATCGAGTCGACAAACGCGATCACCCAAGCCAGCCAAGCCCAAAGGTGCGGCTTCATCCTCGTCCAGCAACGAGCTTTCAGACGTGGACACCGTTGCAACCTGATTCAGGTTTGAAGTCGGACCACAAGACACAACTCCCACACCCGCCAACAACGTGATTGCCAGGCCCGATGATGCCAACGCAAAACATTTCATGTACATTCCTCCCTTGGACAACGTTAATTCGTATCGGTGAGCTCGTGAGTGTACTGAATGTTTTTTGTAAAAATCTCGTAATTCTCATTATATGCGTTTTTGAAATTGGATTTTTTCATTGTATTTCGTGATCCAAGCGAACACTTGCCTTGGGAGGCGTACCTGATGAGCTCTGAGCAAGGAATGGCAGTTCCCATCTTGAAGTTGGCAATCAAGTCGACGTTTGTTTTGTTGGGTGCATTTTGTCTGCTGACTCAAGGCGATGCGGTTGCTCAACAGCAAAATCGAAATGGCGCCTTTCGCAGAATAAAGAAAACTTTCGAGTTCGGCCGTTCGGGCCATGTTGTTCATCAAATTTCGGATGGCAAGATTATTGTTGCAGCAGGAGCTTGGGGAGATTTAGGAGGCGAGAATGTCGCCGAAATATTTGATCCCATCAAATCAACCTTTGGACGAATCGAGAGCCGACTTTCAGAGCCCAGAAGCGGCGCTGCCCAGATTGTCTTTCCAGATGGAAAATTGATGCTTCTCGGCGGCGCGGCTGATTTCGAATTGGCAATGCGGACCAGCGATGTTTTTGATCCTTCCTCCCGAAAATTTGCGCGGGGACCAGAAATGGTGGAAGAGCGGAGTGGACATTCCGCAACTCTTCTTGCGGATGGTCGGGTTCTGGTTGCAGGAGGCACAGGAGGGCGAGATTGCATTCACGATTCGATTGAAATTCTGGACCAAAAAAGATCTGAATTTGGGAAGCTTTCAGCCAAACTACTCGTTCCTAGAACAAACCACACGGCGACGATGCTTGATGAGAAACATCTCTTGATTGCCGGTGGCGAGACTGGTTCTTCGTGTGATTCCGATGAAGGAGAAAGTCAAATACTTTCAACTGCGGAAATCATCAATATCCAAACCATGACTTCAGAATCGGTCAAGCTGCCGATGAAAGAGCCAAGACTCTATCACACCGCATCGCTCATGAAAGATGGACGCGTACTAATCGCTGGAGGTCTGAAGTCCCAAGGGGTTTCTGTGGGTGTGCTGGAATCTTTCAATCCCCAAAGTCGTGAATTCCAGACCGTGGGTTCCACGCTTGTCTCACGTTCACTCCATGCAAGTTTTATGCTTGAAAATGAGGATTTTCTTGTTGTGGGCGGAGTGAGCGATGGAGTTCCGCAGTCGTCGGCCGAACGTTGTTCAAAAGCAGGCGAAAGATTTGTCTGCAGGCTCGTCGCAAACATGTCCGTGCCGCGTTGGCTGTTGAATGGTGTCGTTCTCAAAAACGGACAAGTATTGATCGTGGGCGGCCTGACGAACAAGATCGAACCTGGTCAATCAAGAGCGGGTCCGAGCCGAAGCGTTGAGATTTTTATTCCGTAAGATATTCATGATCAAATCTTGTTTGAAGTTTTCCAATTGCAAGGGAATGGGAATAGCATGAGCCTTCGTCTTTTTTTTGCGGTGTTTGTGCCCGTTTTGGCCGTTGCATTCGCACTGCGCTGGTTCGCCCATCAGGAAGTCGATTTGGCGGGTCAGAGCGCATCCAAACCGCAGACACAAGTCAATCCAGGGCAAGTCACCCGTGTCAGACCTGGCAAAGAAGAACTCAAAAAGATCCTGACTCCGGAGCAATATAAATGCACCCAGGAGAATGGCACAGAACAAGCATTCGCAAACAAGTATTGGAACCATAAAGAGGATGGCATCTATGTCGACGTTGTGAGCGGTGAGCCTTTGTTTTCTTCACTGGACAAATTTGATTCCGGTTCGGGATGGCCAAGTTTCACAAAACCCTTGAGCAAATCGTTTATCAAAACACTGAAGGATTCGTCCCACGGAATGATTCGAACCGAGGTTCGTTCCACCGGCGCCGATTCTCATTTGGGTCATGTTTTTGATGATGGCCCTGCACCCGGAGGGCTTCGGTATTGCATCAATTCGGCCTCTTTGAGGTTTGTTCCCCTGCTTGCCTTGAAGCAGGAAAAATTGGGAATTTATCTTTTCGATTTTGCGGACAAACTCAAACTGAAAACAGTCACTCTTGCGGGAGGTTGTTTTTGGGGATTGGAGAAACTCTTGTCTGAACTTCCGGGTGTTGCGGAAACCCGTGTGGGATACTCGGGCGGGAAAAATCTCCAGGTGACCTACGATGATGTCAAGACCGGCAAAACAGGTCATGCTGAGAGTGTGCAAATTCTTTACGATCCTTCGAAGACTTCCTTTGAAAAAATTTTGTTGGCTTTCTTTCGTTTTCATGACCCTACAACACTCGACAGGCAAGGGAATGATGTTGGAACACAGTACAGGTCGTCTGTTTTTTTCAGCAGTGAAGAGGAAAAGAAGGTTGCTGAGGCAGTGATGAAGAGGGTCGAGTCGTCCAAGCAGTGGGGATCCAAAATAGTGACACGCCTCGAACAGTTTCGAGGTTTTGTTGTCGCTGAGGATTATCATCAGAAATACCTTCTCCGGAATCCGCAGGGTTACACTTGCCATTTTGACCGGAAATTTGATTTTTTTGAAAGCAACAAAAAGAAATGAGTACAAACATGAGAACAAAAGACGGATCTTTTTTCGTTCGTTCGGTGTTGCAGATTGTTGTTGCCGTGCTTTGCGTCGTGATTGTTCAATGTGTCACGACTCCAGTGACAGGCCGCAGATCCCTGCAGCTGCTGCCTGAAGGACAAATGAATGCCATGGGAATTCAGGCCTACAAGGAGATGAAAAGCAAAACACCGCCGAGTCAAAAGCCGGAACACAAGGCAATGGTGGAACGCATCGGGCGGCTTATCGCACAGGCGAGTGGAAAAAATTATGCTTGGGAATTTGAGGTTTTCGACGAGAAGAAAACCGTCAACGCATTTTGTTTGCCGGGCGGTAAGATTGCCTTTTACACGGGTATTTTTCCGGTTGCTGCAAACGAAGCAGGGATTGCTGCCATCATGGGACATGAAGTTGCCCATGCAGTAGCCGGACATGGAAATGAACGCATCAGTCAAACGCTGATTGTTCAGCTTGGACTCTCGGCTGCCGACGTCACACTCGCGGATTCAAGATTCAAAAAAGCGATTTTTGCGGGGTTGGCATTGGGTGCGCAGTTTGGAATCCTGTTGCCCTACAGTCGAGCTCATGAAAGCGAGGCTGATTTGATTGGTTTGCGGTACATGGCTGAGGCCGGATTCGATCCTGCAGAAGCGCCATTGCTTTGGGATCGGATGGGAAAATCAGGAGCGGGAAGGGTGCCGGAGTTCATGTCCACACATCCCGATCCGGCCAATCGCGCTGCAAAACTGCGTGCAGCCATTCCCTCGGTGTTGGAAGCGTATGGACGCAGCTCAAAGCAGCCCAACAATCCGCTGTCACTGTGAGGTTTGATCGTTTTACTGCAATTCCGGGCAAGTGTATTCGATTGCATAAAGGGCGACGATTTCCGCCTCGGTGGGGTGCAGGTCAAAGCTTTTTGCAACGAGCTGAATCGCACCGCTGGAACCGGACGCCATGCCCTGTTGCTTTGCTGAACGAAGAGCATTGCAGACCGCAGTCTTGTTTTCATTCTTTTTAATCCAGTCCATGATGCTTTGACCATCTTTTGTTTTATAGTCGGGCGCCGTGGCATCCTGCACGGTACTTTGGCTCGTTCCGCCATTGCCGCAAGCAACAACAGCAGAAACAAGAAGAAAAGAGGCAAAGTTTGAAATTATAGAAGAGAGTCTTTTCATGGCGATTTCCTTGTGGTCGCTTTGGATGCTGCGCTGTCATACCCAGACAGAAGCGTTGGCATAGCATCATCAACTCATAACTAAAATATGTTTTTGCAAAGTGTAAAATCTTTTTTCAATGCAAAATCCATGGTCATTTTTCTTTCCAAAAACTGATTGGGATTTGAATTAAAATGTATTTATTTCGGTAGCTTGTGTTATTTTTTTTGAAGTGAGATTTTTGCTTGCAGCGGTTATCCAATATCGTTTATGACCGCGCTGGGAGGACTGAACCCATGAGAAGCTTGAAGCTCATTCTTTCACTTTCCCTTACACTTGCCGGAGCTGCCGCGTGTTCCGGATTGAATGCATCCTCATCACGGGATTCCCTTGTTCAAGGTGCCAGCGACGACCTTTCGATGTCGGACAGCAAATTGCTGGAGCTCAGGTCGTACGTCGACAACGCGGGCTTCCCGAAGTGGGACAGAAATCGCGCAACCTGCATCATTCTTTGTGAGTCGGGAGGACGTCCCACGGCAAGAACCGGAGTTCACGTTGGACTCTTTCAAATCAACGAGACTTATCCGGGAACCGAAGGCGGGCGAGGTGTGAAGCACCCAACCCAGAAAGCCTGGGATGCGAGTGGACGCTACTGTTCAGCAAAACTGGAAGATCCGCAGGCCAATGCGGACTGCGCATTCGTGCGTTTGTCGCGTGCGGGTTGGAGCGACTGGGATTGCGGCGGAGCGGTTCCATCGCTTCGAACCAAAGTTGAAGCTTGTCGTGCAAGACTTGACGACCGTCTGGGTCGTTGATTTTCAGGTCTGGCAGGAATGCCTTGCCAGACACTCAGCGGCTGTCAGAAATGTTTGCGCGTGCGCCATGGCAACCGCAGCGTGGTCGTGCTGATAACCGCCGCCAATCGTTATCACGCATGGAATATTCCGTTCGAGGCAGTGCTCGAACACCGACTTGTCGCGCAGGTATTGTCCATGGGCCGTGAGGCCCAGGCGGCCAAACCGATCATTAGAAAGCACGTCCACTCCACTTTGAAAAAAAACGAGTTGAGGCTTGAATCCGTCAAGAATGACGGGAATGTGTTCGATTAATATTTCAAGATATTGTTCATCTTTCGTTCCCAATGGGAGTCCGATATCAAGACTGGAGCGCTCCTTGCTGCGTGGGTAATTTTCCTCGGCGTGCATCGAGAAAGTAAATACCCGCGGCTCACGGGAAAAAATGGCTGCAGTGCCATTTCCCTGATGTGCATCCAGATCGATGACCAGGACGCGATCCACGGAGTGATTCAGCGCGTGGCGCGAAGCGACGGCAATGTCGTTGAATGTGCAATAGCCTTCGCCTCGGTCGGAAAATGCGTGGTGTGTGCCACCGGCGAGCACGCCGCTGATCAACGCTCCCGTTTGCAGAACGTGTCGGGTCGCGCAGAGTGTGCCCTCAACGGATGCCAAGGCACGATTGAGATAGGAGTGTCCGGTTGGAAATCCAACCCTGCGGGACTCTTCCGGAGTCAAATTCAAGCTCATCACGCGTTGGACATAGGCCGGCGAATGAACCGCCTCCAGGAAATGCCGCTCGACTTTACCGCAGCGAGTGACGTGTTCGGCGAAGCCTTGTTCAAGCATGAAAGCTTCCAGAAGTGGATATTTCTTGTTGGGAAAGGGATGTCCCTCCGGCAATTCGAGCGGAAAGTCCTCACAGCTCCAAACCTTGAAGGCTTGGCGTTTGCGGTTGGAAAGGTCATCCAGAATTTGTTTTCCATTGAGTTGCAATTTTATTTCCTGATTGAAGGATTCAAATCGGTTTTCAACCGGCAGGTTTTTCAAATTGTGGAATGACATACAAGTTTCCTGCCAGAGTGCAGCGGTTGGTCGACTGCCGTTGCATGGTGACCCCGTGACGCAATTGGCTTGGAAAGATGATGACGTCGCCCTCCTGGACAGGAAAAGGGTTCATTTCACCTATATTCAAGTTTTCCGAAAGTTTGAACACACCATGCAGACCCGATGCCGAGTAGTGGTTTGAACGCTCGTTCAGAAAGAAGAAATGTCCATCCGTCTGAGGGTTGTAATTCAAAAAATAAACAAACGAGAGATTGTTTAATGGCGTGGAATGATGATGCAATTCTTGCCAGGAACCCTTGTTGTACAGGTTCATCCACAGGGATTCGATACGCAGTTCGACAGGGCCGCGTGTGCCGATTGAATCGCACAAGGCTGTAACAATAGGTTGAAACGAAGAAAGAAAAGGCGAGTAGTCGATGTCCTGTGCTTTGCGGGATGTGAGAACGTCGCAGTTCCAATCGTCGGGTGATTCCACGCATGTGCGCAGCGCTTCCGGAAACAAATGCGCCTTCAATTTGTCGTGGTTGGCAAACTTTGTGTGAAAAACGAAATCGGGCGAGATCAGTTTCAGCATTTTTAGCTCCGTTTGTTCCTCGGTTGAGCATTGCATGCGCCAATCGCCAACCGGATGAAGCACGCGTCATTGGAACATGGTAAAAGTGCCGATTTCACGTGTCCATAGTTCAGCCCGTATTTTGCCCGAATTGACAACAAATGGTGGCCACGTTACGTCGTTTCTTATGATACTGACACCTGACAATCTTGGAGAGAATTGGCGGACTGCAATCGGAGCACAGTTTGAATCCGATTCCATGCTGCGTTTGAGGAATTTTCTTGAGAACGAAATATCTTCAGGGGCGCGTGTTTTCCCCGAGATGCCACATGTTTTGAGGTCTCTCGAATTGGTCGACCTCGAAAGGGTTCGGGTGGTTGTTCTGGGGCAGGATCCCTATCATGGCGAGGGTCAGGCCAATGGCCTTGCTTTCGCAGTGAGAAGAGGAATTGCGATTCCCCCGTCGCTACGGAATATTTTCAAGGAAATTTCTGAGGATTTTGGTTTGGCCGCTCCAATCGGGACGACCCTTGAAGGCTGGGCGCAGCAGGGAGTGCTGCTTCTCAATACGGTGATGACTGTGCGGGCAAATGAGGCTTTTTCGCACAGAGGCAAAGGTTGGGAAGAGTTCACCGACGCGGTGATCCGCATCCTGAACGCACGCACTCGCCCGATTGTGTTTCTGCTCTGGGGGACGCCCTCGCAAAAAAAGGAAGTTCTAATAAACGGCAAGCAGCATCTGGTGTTGAAAGCTGCACACCCGTCGCCGCTTTCGGCATATCGTGGCTTTTTTGGTTGCCGGCACTTTTCCGCAGCCAATCGGTTTTTGAGAAGCTCCGGACTCGAGATAGACTGGTTCAAAACAGATTCCGATTGACCTCGGGATCATTGTGCCTGTCCGGCAGACGGGGTTGCGATGGATGCTTTTCCCTTTTTGGGCGATTTGGTGATCGTGTCGACAGTTGCTGCAGCTGTTGCACTTGTTTTGAATCGCCTCAAAATCCCCACAATTGCGGGCTTTCTCGTCGCCGGAGCAATGCTTGGACCCAACGGATTTGGATGGGTCAAATCGCAGGAGTTCATTGAAAAGCTCTCGGGCGTGGGTGTGGTTCTGCTGTTGTTCACGATCGGACTCGAATTCTCGCTGCAACGCTTTCGCGACATCTTTCGTCAGGCTGCGTTCGGTGGACTCGCACAGATAGTGATGACGGTGGCGGTGGCTTTTTTGATCGCAAAAGGACTGGGTTTGCCGTCAGGTCAGTCGATTTTTTACGGTTTCCTTTTTGCACTTTCCAGCACCGCTGTTGTTTTAAGAGTCTTGGCAGAACGCGGAGAGAGTGATGCTCCGCATGGAAAGTTCATCATTGGTACTTTAATTATACAGGATATCTGCGTTGTACCCATGGTGCTGATGATTCCCTTGCTCTCCACTGGTCATGGTCTTGCCAATGGAGCGATGGAGATTCTGGAGGCCTTGCTCAAAGCTACAGGACTCATCATTTCCACCTTTCTCTTGGCAAGGTTTATCGTCCCGAGGATTTTTGCGTGGGTCGATGCCAGCCAGAGTCGTGAGATTTTTCTTTTGACGGTGATTTTTCTTTGTCTGGGAACGGCTTGGCTAACGTCACAGGTTGGATTGTCGCTCGCATTGGGCGCATTTCTATCGGGCATGATTGTTGCCGACACTGAATATGGTCACCGTGCCATGGGTGATGTCTTGCCGTTGAGGGATGCGTTTCTTAGCTTGTTTTTCGTTTCCCTGGGAATGCTTTTCGATGGTCGACTGCTCATCGAGAAGCCGCTGACAATCGCTCTTCTGCTCGCGGGCTTCTTGTTGCTGAAGGGATTGCTTGCAACGTTGTCTGCAATGTTCATGCGTTTTCCCGCGCGAGTGGCGTGGCTTGCAGGGGTGGGGCTCGCGCAATTTGGGGAATTTGGATTCGTGCTGACCCAGGTTGCCGTGGAAAGCGGTCTTGCTTCGGCAGCAGACGTCCAGCCTGTTCTCACGGCCGGGGTTGTCAGTATTTGCGTGACACCTTTGTTGTTGAGGTTGGCTCCACACTTTTCCGGTGGCGAGCGCATCCTTGCTCCGCTTGAAAGACTTTTGGGAGTCAGGGGTGTTGATGCACTCGATCGTTCCCATCATCGCCCAAAGCTTTTCGACCACGTTGTTCTCGTGGGATTTGGCGTGGCCGGACAGCGCTGCGCAGACGAATTGCGCAACCGCAAGGTCCCGTTCGTGGCAGTTGAGTTGAATTCGAAAAATGTCAAATTGGGGAAGACATTGGATTTCCCTGTTTTTTACGGAGACGCATCCAGCCCCGAGGCGTTGCGACATGCACATTTGCAGTCAGCAAAGCTCATGATGGTGATGATCAACGATCCTTCTGCGGTCTATCGTATTCTGGCTTCTGCACGCACGGTTTCGGCAAAAGTTCCCATTCTGGTGCGCACTCATTACGTGCTCGACCGCGATAAACTTCTGGCGGCCGGTGCCAACGACGTGGTTGTTGAAGAGATTGAAGCTGCTCACGCGATTGTCGGACGAATGCTGAACTTTATGAAATAAGCAGGATGTCCGCTTTTTTTTTAAATTGAACCAAGAGTTGTCCCGCATAGCAGGGGTTCGACGGATCTGTTGGTGGGCAAACAAAGCCGACCAAAATTTATGTAAAGCAAGTGACATTCCATAGAGTGTCCACTTTGAAATTGCCCGGGGATTCACCAGATGATTCAGTTTCTGGCGATGCTTTTTTGTTTGTCATTTTCGATTGTCGCGCAAGCCAATGTTTTCAATCCGCTCGAGCAAACGCTTCCGTTGTCGGGCAAGATGTATTTTGCGGGAGAAAATGAACCCGGTAACCCTCCCGGTGAGCAGGAGACTGGTTGGAGCGATGTTTCGGGAAATTTCAACCTGAACGCTCCAGGATGGTACTGGCTGAAGTTCGACGCCAGGAGCAGCTCCTCCTCGACGCCGGTTATATTTCCGACCAACCCAAGCTTGCGATACACGATGTTGGAAAAAAGCGGTGGGAGTTACGCCGACGCAGAGCAAAGCCGGATTTTTCGTTCGGCAAATTTCTGGGGGGACTACCGGCTTGTGCTGGAGCCAAACGTCTCCAGGTCGTTTTATGTCAAGGTGAAGACGTCGCGCATTGGCTATGCAACTGGAATCGATTTTTCAATTTCCACACCCGAGTACATTCTGAACAAGCGTTTGCAGACGTACCTGCCGTGGCTGGTCTTTGTTGGCATCGTTCTATGTTTGATTATTTATAATTCATATATTTATCTGCAAACGCGCGACAGATTCTATGTCTTTTACATTGGCACGGAAATATTTTTGCATTTGATCCACATGCCAGGACTCGTCTTCATGTGGAATTGGCTTTTTCCAGAATCAGTCAACTATTTTGTCGTGACCGGTGGTGGATTGCTTCTTGGATATCTGTTCATCTTCATGTTCTTGTCGCTTTTTGCAAGATTCGATGAAGTCATGTCGCGTCGGGTTAAAATCATTGTTTACGTAGCATCACTCTCCTTCATTCCCTACGGAATTTCGCTTGTTCTTGCAAAGCCCGTGGGAGCACTGCTTCTTGGCAACATCGTCTCTGTTTTGGCGATGCTGGGTGGAGTGATTTACGTGGCCATGAAATCCCGTTCGCGAAACGCAATCATTCTGTGCTTCAGCTTTGCACCAATCCCGATTGCGGCAGCGGTCTATGTTGTGAATCGGTTGTTGGGCAACAGCAATGACGTTGGTTCGGTTTACTATCTTGTTTCCGTATTGGCGCTCGAAGGTGTGATCATGGCGATTGCACTTGCCGATCGCATCAAGCAGCTGGAGATTCGCTCGCGCGAAGAGGAGTCGATGCGCAAGAGCCTTGAGTTTGAACTGGAAACTGCCGAGGTTCTGCAACGGGTTCTTTTGCCTGAGCCGCTCAGTTTGAAAGGTTTTGTCTCGCAGCCTTACTACAGGCCTGCGCGCAGAAATGGAGGAGACTGGTTCACGACGCATCTTGACGAGGCGAGCGACACATTGTTTCTCGCCATGGTTGACGTCACGGGACATGGACTGACATCAGCCATTCTGGCGAGTTTTGTCAGTGGCACGGTCATGGGAGAGCTTCATGACACTTCAAGCAGTCTGGAGCCCGAATTGCGATTGGGCAAGATTGTCGAGAAGGTCAATCAAACCCTGTTGGCCACGTCCGACAAATCTGGACTCGTTGCCACCGGACTTTTTCTAGCTGTGCAAAGAAAATCCAGAAAGCTCGCGTTCATCAACTGCGCCCACCCACCGATGGTTCTTGGAGGAGAAAATGGCTTTGAATTCATACCTTCTCCGGGCCGTCGGCTGGGAGTGCATGCCGACACACGGTTTGAACTCAAGACAATGGATTTGCCTCAATCCGGACGGCTTTTTGTTTATACGGACGGTCTGCTCGAGAATCAGGGATTGTCAGGAAAAACCCTGACCCAGCGAAAACTCCGCAGCCTGTTGGGCGACTCCCGTGGCACGAGCCCGTCCGCCGTTTCCAGGATGATTCATGATGCGATTGAGTCGCTTTGGGGCAAGGAAGGTGACAGGGACGACACGACGTTTCTGGTTGTCGACTGGGCTGGTTGAACCCGCACAAAGTTGCCTTCTGTTTGTTCCGTTGTCTCTGCTCCTTTGGTAGGTTCGCTGCCATGGAGCAGGGTAGAACGGGGAGCCGGAATGACTTTCATACCATTTGAGCAAGTCAAGCATCATGCGGGTCGGTTGGGTGGCAAGGGCGCGGTTTTGGGTCTCTTGTCGGCTGAGGGTTTCCCGGTCCCCAAGGGTGCCATTCTCACGCGCCTGCCCTCAAATGTTGCTGAATGGAACAGCGTTGTGGGCTGGTGGCAACAACAAGGCTGTCCACCGGTTGCGGTGCGGAGTTCTGCCCTGGGCGAGGATTCGCATGAACTCAGTTATGCCGGACAGAATCAATCTTTTTTGAATATCCGTGACGAAGCTGGTTTACGTGACAGCGTTCTCCGTTGTTTTGAATCGATTCATGGTGAATCGAGTCGGACTTATCGCCACTTCTTTGCCCAGAACTCTGCCCGTGAGGGGGAGATGAATGTTGTAATTCAGAGCATGGTCAATCCGCGATTCTCAGGAGTTTATTTTTCGCGGGATCCGCGTGGCAAGGTCTCGTCCTGGATTATTGAATTGATCGAAGGTCTCGGAGAGGATCTCGTTTCCGGAAGAAAGACACCCTATTTCATCACGGCAGAAAACAGGGCGGGTATCACGGTGCCGGGGCTGGACACATTCAATTTTGAAAAAGTCCTCGCGCTTGGTGTCAAGGTCAAGCAGATTCTTGGTTATGAGATCGACATGGAATGGGCACTCGATCAAAATCTCGAAGTTCAACTCTTGCAGGCGCGTCCGGTGACCGCACTGCGGAGTCTGAGCACCCAGGCCAGAATCGTTGAGGAAGAGATTCAGAGATTGCGCAAGATGTATCCCGACAACCCTGTTTGGGACGGGCAAACGTTCGCTGAGTGGACAGGTTTTCCAAGCTATTTGACCTTCAGTCTGTGGCGCAACGCTTTTTCTCCACGAAATGCCTTCGGCAATGCATTGCGGACTCTGGGTTATCGAAGTTTTGCGGAACGTCCTGTCTCGGATGCGGACGCGCGCAAGGATTCTCTTCTTGAAAGAGTTTTTGGTCGTGCCTACGTCAATCTTGAAAAACTTTCGAGTTTGTATTTTGGTCCGATTCCTTTCACGATGGTCGCCAAGCCTCGTCCCCATTTGCGTTTTTCTCTCAAGAAGCTTTCGATTCGCGCGATTTTGAATGCTCCGATTGCCATGCTCATGATGTTCAAGGTGGGTTGGAGTTTGAGCACGCGTCGGTCGGCTTGGTTGATGCGCTGTGGATTGGAGTTGAGCGAGTTTCGCAATGCTGCGTCTTCGGCAAATGGAAATGTCTCGCCGTTGGCATACAAGGAATGGCAGACGGACGCACTTGCTAAACGATTTCTTGATGAGGCTCAGGTTTTTTACAGGACAACCTTGCATTGGCCCCTTGTCCTGATAGTGCTCACCGAATCGTCCATGCAAACCATGACTTCGATCCTGACCACGATTCTCGGAAAGACCGATTCGGAAAAAACTCTGCGTCGATGGATGGGGCGAGGCCTGCAAACCGTCACTGCGGAAATGACACGGGCTTATCAGGTCGCATGTTCGGATGTTCTTCAACAGCCTTTTTTTCTTGCTCAATTTGGACATCGTGGACCCGGTGAACTGGATTTGGCGAACCCGCGCTGGATGGAAATGGGCGAAACCGCTTTTTACGATGCCAAGAGGAATGAAGAAAATCCGGTTTCACGACCCGCATTGAGCCGAGAACAGCGTACAGAGGTTGAGGAAGAAATCAGGTCACTCAACACTTTCAAGCGCGATGTTCTTTTGCACGAATGGAAGCTTCTGAAACAGATGCTCGAATTGCGAGAGCGCTGGAAAATGGAATTGCTCAAGCCTTATGCCCAGATTCGCTTCATGGCAGACGAGTTGGGCCGTCGTCTTGAACTCGGCCAGGATATTCATTGGCTCAGGCTGAGCGAGATTGAAAGCATGATTGGTCATCCACAGGAAGAACAGGGCGCAAAGTTGAAACAAAAGATCGAAGAGCGCAAGGTCCGTTTTGAGGCGTTCCGACAGTTCTCCTTTCCCGAGTTTGTCACCGTGTCGGAAATTGAAAACATCATTCAGGGCGGCGGTTTGGCGTCGCAACAACAACTGGATGGGCAAGCCCTCAGTCCGGGTGTGGTGTTTGGTGAAGTCGTGGTGGTTGAAAACCCGGCCGAAGCGGAACCATCTTTGTGGCCGGAAAACGCAATATTGGTGGCCGAGGCAACAGACCCGGGCTGGACACCCTTGTTTGCGCATGCGCGTGGGGTTGTTGTGGACAAAGGCGGTGTTTTGTCGCATTGCGCCATTGTGGCCCGTGAGATGAATATCCCTGCCGTCAGCGGCATTCGTCAGTGTCATCGCATCCTGAAGCCCGGTGCGAAAATTTGGTTGGATGGTAACAATGGTCGACTTTCTCTCGAATCCTGAGCTGCATCTTCCGGTCCAGCCACTCATTATTCCAACCGTGATGATCCCTCTCACGGCAATCACCGTGGCGTTGTCGATGGTGGCGTCCTTCATTGCCGGATTGTTTGGGATTCAACTCAAGACTGAGGGCCCCCGTCGATTGCTCGAGGTTCTTCTCAAGCCGCGCGTGCTGCTGGGTGCTTTGCTGCTCAATGTTCTGATTTTGGGGGCCGTGCAAGGCTATGCGTATGTGAAATACTACCCCCGATTTCTTTGGACCATAGAAAAGGAGCAGGCACCGCAAGCGAAAACCTCCAGCCTTCAATATGGCAATCACCACGCGGTGCTGGGTGAGTTCAAGGTCTCCAACCGATCGGTTGGACAAAACGAGGTCACAACTTCGCAGCTGGTTTGGAGCAGGACATTGTCGAAAGGGGCATTCCGTGCGCCATTGCTTGCGGGCGGAAGTGTTTTTGTGGGTTCCATGGATGGCAAGGTTTACGAACTGGATGCCAAGACAGGCAACGACATCCGCAGCTTTTACGTTGGCACTCCCGTGACCCCGGAGCTGACGATTGATGATGGAATTCTTTACGTTGGTGAAGGCGTGCATGAAACGCACTCTGCGAGAATCTATGCCTTTGATTTGTCCACGGGCTTGCTCAAGGGCACATATCAGACAAAAGGTCACACGGAAGGGCAGCCGGTCGTGGGCGAGCATGCAGGCCAAAAGCTTGTTTTCGCCGTTGCCGGGAATGATGGTGTCCATGCCATCATCCCGGGAAGCATGAGCCGCAAATGGAGTGCAAACGATGGACACATCGATGCCTCGGTGCGGGTGTTTGGCGGGCGTGTCTTTGCAGGCACAGGACGTGAGAAGGGCGACAGTGAAAAGAATCGTTCCTATGCCGTGGCCTACGATTTTTCCTCGGGAAGCAAATTGTGGAAAATGGAATTGCCCGCATCAAGCTGGATGACTCCCGTGATTTGGCGGGAACAAATTTGTTACATCTACGGAGAGATTTATTTTGAATCCGGCCTCGGTGGTGTGCAGTGTTTTCGGCAGGACAATGGGCTTCCAACCCGGTCATTCAACCTGGGTGCACCACAGACAAGTTTGCCATTGATGATTGGAGATTCGCTGATCACAACCGACAACAAAGGTACCGTGTGCTCCATCGATCTCAACACCCATGGGCCGCAATGGTGCCATAAAATCAATTACAAGAAGGGACTCAATTACGCTTCTCCGGTTTATTCTCCCGAAAGAGATGTTTTGATTTACGGTTCCATGAGCGATGGCCTCCATTATCTGGATCGCAAGTCTGGAAGTGTGTTGATGCGCCGCGAATTGCCGGAAATGAAGACGATTTATGCTCCGGTGGGAGTGGATGGAATGAATTTTGTGGTCGTCGACATCAAAGGGCAAGTTCATTTTTACCGATAAGAAATTGATGATTGTTTGTCAGTTGATTGCAGTCACACAAGAAAAATTCAAGCGGGCGATTTTTGGCTCATGAAAGGTAGTCCGGCGAGGCCGACAAGGATTGCCAACGCATGTGCGGTGAAGCCAGCAGGATCCACGAAAACGTAAATCAAGCCAAAAACACCGGCAATTGACCATGCGGTTTTTCCGAATCGTGCCGACAGCAGGTTTGCCGCGACGGTAAAAATGCCAGCGCTCATGCCCATGACAAGCGGCGGCTGCGACAGAAATCGGTGCGCCAAGCTTGCGCCCAACAAGCCGCAAAGATGCCCCACAAGCAGGTACAGGCAGATTCGACTTTTGCCAAACGTTCGTTCGGCAAGAACAAGTATCATGAAAGCCATCCCCATGTTCGACAAGAAATGTTCCCATCCGGAATGGATGAAGAAACTTGTGACGAGGGTCAGACCAGCCGTCCGCAGGGGATTTCCGAGGTCGAATCCCCATCGTTCAAGTTGAGCGAAATCGACTGCTTGAAGCGAAAAAAAACTGGACTCTGTTGTGGACAGGTTTGAAGCGACGAAACATGCAAACTGGAGGACCAGGACCCCGACTGTGAACCAGGGGAGTTTGAGGAGGGCTGTCCGGACGAGCTGTTGATCTGATTGTTGAACCATTCGAGGGAGTTTCTCCTCCATTTGGGCTTCTCGTCGTTCGATGATAAAACCCAAAAGCCAAACTGGAAAGACAAGCGGGACCCTGAAGCGCCAAACGGGATGACTGGATGAGCAAAACACCTGACCACAAGGATTTTTTTTTGAACGATGAGTTGCTGATCGAACTCGCCATGCGCGAGTTGCGCGGCAAGCGTCCGCCGCCTCCAAAATCAACCCCTGTCGAGGCGTTGATTTCTCAAAAGATAAAATCCAAGCTCCAGCGCGAATTGGAAGGACGTGGATGGACCTACCGGGACCTGGCCATGGAAGTGGGAATTCCCGCGGCTGAAGCTCAAGCTCTCGCCCGCGGCGGACAAAGAATCACTCCCGAAATTGCAACACGGCTGGGACGCGTATTTGCCACTTCCGCAGATTATTGGCTTCGCGAAGATGACTGATTCGACTCCGGTTCCTGCTGTGCTGCCAAACTCCAATTCATGATAGTCTTGTAAACTTCGTGCAGTTGTTCTGCTGGAAGATGCGGCAGGCATTCCTTGTTCAACATCTCTATGCGCTCCAGGACAACAGATTCTCTTTGTGGGTCCCGCAGGGGCGTTGCTTGCCGCTTTTTCACATCGCGCATTCGTGTCGTCACCCTGAGGCGTTCCTTGAGCAGTGCGATCAATTGCGCGTCGATGTTGTCGACCTGCTCTCGCAACTGCTGAAGTGTGGCCGTTGTACCTGAATTCACAGCAGTGTCCTGTTGAAATTCGCACTGTGTGTGTCCGCAACAGGTGCGTTTTTGAATATTGATTCAAGAACCTTGAAAAGATTTTCACGTGTGTAAGGTCGGGTGAGAAAGTCGGCCCTGAAGAACGAAACACCCTCTGCTTCCAGGAGTCGTCTGTGTTGAGCAACTGCGAAAGGTTGTTTTGCGTAGACGATTGATTTGCAAGATTCGTGAGCGACGTAGAAGGTTTCTCCATCATCGTTTTGGATTTCGAGCGTGCGATAGCCGCAAACCTTGCTTGTCGGGCAGCCATTGTGAAGTGCAGTCAGACTGCAGCTTTCAGCGATAAACAAAGGCGTGTCCTTGTACAGGATAACCTGTGGTTGCACCTGCGGGGGGAAATCACTCAAAAGCGAAGAAATGTTTTTCGAGTCGTCCTCAATCGACAAACAGATGCGTTCAACACCCACGTCCAGCAATTGTGACGCTGCTGCAACATTGAGGCTGTAGAGCGTAAAGTCCGAGCTGTATGACGACACGGACGAAGCCAGCCCCCAACGTTCAAGCATCGTAAAATGGCTGATGTTGCCAACTTCGATGTTGCCGATTCCGGCGGCAACAAACTCCTGCGTCCATCGTTTGATGAGTGGCTCATCCCACGCGCGCAAAACGGTTGGCAAGGCGAGCCTCAGTGACGCGCCCGTTTCAGAACTGAATTTCTGCAGGCGATCAATCACTGCTGCGAATGAAAGATCAGGCAGAAATGCACGTTTCAGTTCAAAGACCAATTCCACGAAAGAGAGGTCAGTGGACGACTTGTTTAAGTTATGTGAGAGAAAGTCCTGAATCCAATCAAGGTACTCAAGGCGATCTGCCTTGATCGCCAATTTCGAGGGTGAGCTTCCCCTCAAACTCGACTGTTTTTGAGAAAAGCTGGGCAACGATGGATTTGCAATTGTCGCTTCGAGTGCTGCGCTCTTTCTTTCACGCAAAAATGCCGAGTAGGCTTCGGGCAGTGCGGATTCCAATTCCCGTTTCATTTCCTTGAGCTGGCTTCGGGGAATGAACCACTGGTCATCGCCAATGAAATCGAAATTGTCTGCTGCGAAACCACAATTGCCAAGGGTTGAAAAAAGTTCCTTGAGGTCTTTCGAAAGATTTGAGCTGCCCGATCTGGGACGAATCGCTGCAAAGGCTTTGGTGTTTACATAAATTGATTTCCCAAATTTCAGTGTCGTGACCTTGAACTCAACAGATTCTGAAGTTGCGGAAAATTCAAAGCGAAAGTTGACACGGTGCAGAGGGCGCAAACGCACGTCGCCCAAGGGGCGTGAAAGTTTTTCAGTCTGGCTGCGGAGTGCATCAGACCTGGTCCTGAAAACCAGGTCTCCAACCATTGGCAGGTTTGCATCCAGAGGCAATTCAATTTCAACGACTTCTCCCTTTTGCGCCTGCGCTGCCTGCCGACCACCGACCGTCATGTTGCGCAACGAAAATTGACAAACGTTGTTGTCATATTTTGCCTTGACGCCAGAGATCGTTTTTGCGCTTTCCTGACCATGCTGGGGAGTTGAGTGATACAGTTTTTCTGCCGGGTCGATCCTCAGGCCATCGAACCGCTGCAGGCTGCAAAGCGTGGTGATGGTGAAGTTTCTTCCACGCACCGCAGACACCACACCTGCGCTTTGTCCTTTATGGGTGGGGTTGTCGAGGTCAATCACATTTTCATGGTAGCGACCCTTGAGAAAAAACGAGGTGCCGCCGCGGGCAAATCCAAGGCTGAGGTCTTGCTGCAGATCGCGATCGCCGCGGAGGTTTTCCTCGGCAAGCAACAGGGCTGCCATCGGCGCGGATTTTCGCAAGGTTGATCCTTCAAAAATTTCATCGAGTCTTTTGCGGTAGCTTTGAACAACGGTTGAAACGTACTGCGCGTCCTTCTTTCGCCCCTCAATCTTTAGCGTGTCAACTCCTGCATCCACGAGGAGCTCGAGATGTTCAATCGTGTTGAGATCTTTCATGCTGAACAAAAAGCCGTGTCCAGGCTCATTGAGGATTTTGTAAGGTTTTCTGCAAGTATAGGCGCACTCGCCCCGATTGCCGCTGCGCGCATCTTCTGCTCCGCTGAAAAAGCACAAGCCACTGTATGAGTAGCAAAGGCTGCCATGGCAGAAGGCCTCGAGTTCGACGTCTTCCTGGGGAATGGCCTCACGGATTCGCTTGATTTCGATTGCCGTGAGTTCGCGGGCCAGAACCACGCGCTTGAATCCGAGTTCAATTGCTTTCCGCACACCATCAAGGTTGTGAACAGCCAATTGGGTAGACGCATGCATTCTCAACGCCGGGAAATAAGTCCTGCAGATCTTCGCGAGTCCAAGGTCTTGGACGATGATCGCATCAACCCCAACTTCTTCAAGACCGGAGAGAGTCTCGACAAGTGCAGGCAGTTCCCCGTTCTTAATCAGGATGTTCATTGTGACCAACACTTTCATTTCGTGTTGATGGGCCAATGGAACAAGCTCGCGCAGATCTTCGAGAGTGAAATTTTCCGCCCTGGCCCGTGCATTGAAATTCTTGAGGCCAAGAAAAACGGCATCCGCACCCGAATTGAGGGCAGCGAAGAACTGTTCCCTGCCACCCACGGGAGCAAGAATCTCGGGAATCCGTCGATTCGACAAAGGACGTGAATCCGTATTGCTCATGTCTGTCCCCGCAATCCTGATAGGCAGAAGTGCCAATCATTGCTTTCGTTTCAGACAAATTGTCGGGCTCGGCAAGGCTTTATTTGGGAGAGGGTCTGGAGCCGCTCGGTCGCCGCTTCAACCCCGATTGTCGACACGGCTCAGCTCTTTTTAAAAATAGTAACGATATTGGTACTTTAGAGATCCGTGTAAAGCTCGGGATTCAAAACTCCGGCAAATGAGATGAATTCGTTAAGAATTAACAAAAGATTAAATAAGTCAGTTGGTTAAAAAATACTTTCAAGCTTTCATCGTACACTCCGACCTGTTGTTCAGACGAATGCAACGGCAATCAACGTGTCTACCACTGGGGGCGACCAATGAGAAAGATCAAAAACAAAGCAGCAATCCGTGCAAGTCTTCTTTCTCTTTCCGCGTTTACTTTGTTGAGTACCCTGGGTGCCTGCGGCCGCACCTCTGGTGGCAGCGAACAACAGCTCCTCGACCTCGCTTCGAAGGCTTCAACAAGATTGAAGGCCAACTCCGCGGGTGCAGCGGACTCGTTGACCAAGCGCAACGCAGAAGCAACGGAACGCCTCCTCCGTGGCCTCATCGACAAGGAACGTGAAGAACGTATTGCCGAGGACAAACGCCTGAGCGACCGTATTGATGCTCTTGAACTCGAGTTGCGCAGCTTCAAGGAACAAGTTGAGAAACGGTTTACGGATGTGGACAGCCGTGACCAGGTGCTGAAGCTTTACATGGAAGGGCAATTTGAGAAGTTGAAAGAAGCCGACACCCAGTTGGCTGCAAGCATCAGTGACCTCGACAAAAAATATGCGGCGCGGATTGGTGCGACCGAACTTGCATTGAAGGAATCGCTCAAGATTCAAAACGATGCCCTGACGGAGTTGGTCGCGGCTGAAGCCGGCAAGCTGCGCGGTGAGATGGCGGCCCAGGACGCGGCAGTGCGTGCAGATATGGCTGTACAAAACGCTGCGATGGTCGCGCAGCTCGATTCAGCCCGGAAGGAATTGGACGCCAAGATTGCCGCAAACACGGATGCCATTGAAGCCAACAAGGTATTGATGCTGCAAAAGGAAGCCGCTCTGAACGCGGCGATTGACGGGAATGTGAGCGAGCTGAAGAAGGCTCTCGAGATGCAACGGTTTGAGTTGCAGAGCCAGCTTTCAGACACCAACGCGCGCATCGATGCGACCAACAAGTACGTCGATCAGACGAAGGCTCTACTCTCGGATGCCATCAACATGACCAAGTCCGAGCTTGTTGCGGAAATGAACAAGACGAAGGCTTCTCTGCAGGCTTCTATTGACGCGACCAACAAGACACTTGCTGAAAACAAGGCAGCGCAGGACAAAATCAATGCCGATTTGAATGCAGCGATCAAGGCCAACCAGGCTGACATCGTTGCCCAATTGACCGCAACCCGAAACAGCCTTGAGGCGAAGATTGCTGCCAATACTGCCGCGATTGACGAAACCAAGAGCCTGTTGTCTTCCACCGAAGCAGCATTGAAACAGTCAATTAGCCAAACAAAAGATCAACTGGTGAGCAGCTTGAATGCACAGGCTGCGAAATTTGATGCCGAGGTTTCACAGCTCAAGTCGGATCTGAGTGTGACAAATGCAAACCTGGCACAGGCCAAAACGGATTTGCAATCGGCCATCAATGCGAGCAAGGCAGCAACTGATGCGGAAATGGCTGCACAGGTGGCTGCATTGAAGGATTCACTGGCCTCCCAGAAAGCTTCCTTGCAGTCACAGATTGATGCCAACAGCAAGGCAATCACCGACAACCAGACGGCATTCCTTGCGAAGTCTGCCGAGCTTGAAAGCAAGATTGACGCAAACGCAGCAAAAATCGTCTCTGTGAGTTCTGCACTTACCGACTTCAAGGCTCAAGTGGCCAAGGAAAAGGCGGCACTTGAACAGGCGATCGTGGACAGCAAGAACTCCCTGGCAGAAGAAATGAAGGCTCTGATCAAGAAGACAGACGAAGAAAACCGTTTGGCATGGCAGAAGTCGATTGATGCCGTTGCAGCCGAGGCCAAGGCGGATTCGAGCAAGAATGCAGCTGCGATTGAGATGCTCAAGGTCAAATCGATTGAACTTGCCGACCAGATCGCAGCCACCAACAGCAATCTGTCGATGACCAACACCGAGATCGCCCGGGTGAAGAACCAGATGCTCGCCAAGATTGACGAGGCTTCAACGAAATCAGCGGCGGATCTCAAGGCTGTTGCAGACGGTTTGATTGTCAAGATGGCCGAGGGTGATGCCAAGGTTCGTTCTGACCTTGAAGCCAAGATCAACGACGCGTCGACCAAGTCTGCTGCCGACCTGAAGGCAGCGACGATGGAAATCACAACAAAGATGAAGACAGAATCTGTGGACATGCAGCTCAAGATGGCTGCCCTCACAGAGCAGATTGTGAAGGTGGACACCGAGGGCAAGGAGCGTGCTGCTGCACTTGAGCAGAAGGTTGCCAACGACATCAACAACGTGCGTGGTGAATTCACAGCGAAGATTGCCGCACTGGATGCAACCGTTCAAGACACCCGCGATGTGCTCAACAAGAAGATCAACGAAGGTCTTGCCAATCTGAGCTCGGTGATGGACAGCAAGCTTGTGGCGCTGGAAGGCAAAATTTCCGAGAAGCTCAAGGGCGAAGTGAACGCGCTCAACGCGAGTATTGCTGCTCAGGAAGCAAAACTCATTGATACAGAAAAGAAGTTGAGCAGCGACCTGGCATCTGAAATGACCAAGATGCGTGCTGATTCGAGCAAGGCTTTGTCGGATTTGAACACAGCACTTTCGAGCAAGATTGATTCCGGAAATGCCACCCTGCAGGCACAAATCAACAACCTCATCGAAGTTCAGAAGAAGGCGGAGCAAGATGCTGCCCGCCAGGTGGCAGCCATTTATGAAAAAATGGCACAACAGGACATGGAAATTGCAGCGTATGACGCCAAACTTGCTGCTGCCAGTGCCGAGCAGCGAGTTGCACTTGAACTTGAGAAAGAGGCTCGCGCAGCAGAACTCAAACAGTTGAGTGCCGACCTGTCGACGCTCAACAAGGCACAAGATTCGGCTCGTGCAAAACTCGAGTCGGATCTCAAGACGGCCTTGGCTGGCCAGTCTGCGGCAAGTGCGGAGGAAATCACCAAACTTCAAGCAAGTCTGAAAGCCCTTGATGATCAGACGCTCGTCACGGTTTCGGATCTGAAATCCAAACTTGCAGAAGAGCGAAAAATCACTGAGGCAGCAATTATCACCTCTGCACAAGCAATCGAGAAGAAGCTTGCCGACGCAGCAATCGAAACCCAGAAAGTTGCAGCGCGCGTTGAAGCGGTCGCCCAGGCTCAGGCCGAGTTCCAGGCTTATGTGGCCAAGAACTACGCCACCAAGGGCGAACTTCTGGCATTGCAACAACGTGTCGAGGGTCTTGAGGACGTGACCAAGATTCTCAATGCCGACATGATTCGCTCGAATGCCGAAATGAAGGCGCTTATTTCGCAGGAGGTTGAGGCTGCCAAGAGTGCGTTGACCTCGCGTATCCAGAGTGTCGAGGCAAATGTTGCCGACGTGCGCGACAAACTGGGTGGGGCAATCGACGACTACATGTCGCAAATCTCATCGCTCAAGGACAACATGACCAAGGAACTGACTGCTGTCAGGTCAGACATGAAAACCCAGGACAGCGCCTTGTTTGCTGCTATTGCCGACAACAAGGCAAGACAGGATGCAATCAACGCGGACCTGATGTTGAACGTCAAGAAGCAAGCTGCAAACTTCGAGACGATGAGCCAGAACGTCAAGAAGGAACTGAGCGACAAGATGCTCTCGTTGCAGAGCCAAATCGATCAGACAAAAACAGACTTGAAGGCAGAGCATGATGCGGTTCAGAAGAAGTTTGCCGAGGTCGTGGCGGCAGAGCAACAACTCAAAGACCAGATGACCAAGGAGTTGACCTCGCTCAAGGATCAAATCAAGGACGTTGCGAAGATTGCCAACCAGTCATTGGCAATGTCGCAACAAAACGCAGAGCAGATCAACCTCGTGAAGGCCGACCTCCAGGCTCACAAGGACCATGTTGCGAAGCAGTTCAAGCTGACTCAAGGTCAAATTGACAAGCTCAATACCGACGTGTCGAAGATGAAGGAAGACTTCAACAAACGGATTGCAGCGGTTGCAGCCAACGCAGAAAAGATGGTCTCCAACCTTGGCAATGAAGTGAAGGAAAACTTCAAGAAGGTTGCGACAGACATCGCGCAAATGAAAGCGCAAGACAAGGCAATGGAGGGTGCATTGTCGGCCCACCTGGTTGAAGTCGTCGACCTCAAGCTCGACGAAGCGACCATGACGGCCTTCTCCGACGGTACTGCATCGGATTTCAACAAGGTCACCAAGGTGATGGTCAATGGCAAGCCCAGCAAGGGGCCACTGGTCACCTCCCTGGAATTGTTTGCCGAAGTGCGACGCGCGTTCCTGCAGGCATTGCAACCAAAGCAACCGACACGCAGTGGCAGCCAGATAAATCGTGCCGAGGCATTCGATTCAGCGTTCGTGCCCATCATGGTTTCTTGTGGTGGCAAGGCCGATGCCGACTTTGCGAACGCTTTTGGACGAGACTCGTTTGACTTCCTGGCAGACGAATTCGTGTCAAGCCTAATCAACGCAAACCGTGGCTCGAACATGGACGCGTTGTACTTCAAGCAGCCGAAGTTGAGCGATGGTTCCAGCCTGCACCATTATGTTCTGCTCGAGGCTCTGCGCAACCTGGAAGGTGGTGCGGATGATCCTCAGTGCATGAGCAAGATCAAGTCCTGGGCTGGCGATGTGCTGAATGGCACATCGGCGATGTCGAAGGATGTTCGTGCCCGACTTGTCGGCAGCGATGCTTTCAAGCGTGCCGTGACCGACTTCGCTGCATCTGTAACCGCACTCAAACCCTCTGTGGACAATGTGGAAGTGCGCTTCGCGAAGATGATCAACAGCAGATACACGAAGATCAACGACGCAATGCTCAACATCAGCAACCCGACAGAAAAACTTGGCAAAGTTTCGCCTGCCGATGCAGCGAACAATCTGCTGGGCAAACTCGCTTTCACAATCAACGACGCAGTTGACGCAACCTTTGATGCAATTGCCCGTGAAGAAGAGTTTGATGCCATGGTTGCGGTGCAAAAACGCTTTGCGCAAAACGATGCAACCGACGCTCAGCAAACCGCCCGCTTGAACAAGCTCGACAGCGATGTTGCTGCAATGAAGTCGCAACTCGCAGAGTTTGGCAAGACTGCAAACGACGTGAAGTCATTGCAGGACAAGACGGGCAAGATGGAAGCAGCGTTGAGCAAGGCGCTGGATGTGATGCTCAGTCTGGCAATCAAGTCGGGTGCCCCCGAGCTTGTCGCTGCAACAAAGGCAGCGGGCGCTGCGATGGGTTATTCACCCACCCAGATCTCTCCTGTCAAACCGCAGATTTCCGAAGTTCAGCACTTCTTCGCTGCGCCGGCTCTGGCCAACGGCAGCGATACCTGTACGGGCCGAACCATCAAGCGTGGTGCCGGCGTGAAGTTCTGGACCCAAGGTGGCCAGTGCTGGGTCAACTTCCGTGGCATCCCCGGCTATCAATGGGCAAGTGCTTCAAGCACCATCTGGTTCCGTGTCTTTGGCGCTGCCGACAAGATGCGCGTGAGATCAAATCTCTGTGACCGTGGAGCAAACAGTTACTGCGATGCGGAATTCACATTCCAATTCAACTCGGATGTCTCTTCTGCCTCTGCTTCCGGTTTGACCGGAAAACTCTCGGGACAACCCACGGAAGGCGTGTTTGACTTCCGCATGCCGAACATTCTCGAACCATACCTCCGTCGTTCGCAGAGCTGGTATGGCGAACCAATCTACTTCACACCCTATGGTGGAACCACCGCTGGTACAACCGCGGGTTACACAGTGCAGCTCTACTCGCCAATTGTACTGGATTACACCAATGTGGGACGTCCTTTGTTCACCTCAATCGACGAAAGCAAGGTCCGCTTCGACCTCAACGGCGACGGTGTGACCGAGCGCACGGGCTGGATTGGTGGCTACGGTGGAGTGGGCTTGCTGGCACTCGACCACAACGGCAACGGCCAGGTCGATAATGGTCTCGAACTCTTTGGTGAGGGCACGCGGATTGTGTCGAGTGGCAAGAAGGCACGCGATGGGTACGCTGCTCTGGCCCAGTACGACAGCAATCGCGACGGCATGATTGATGCCAAGGATGCTGTCTACAGCAAGTTGGTGGTCTGGTTCGACAAGAACAAGGACGGTCAAACCAGTGAAGGCGAAATGGTTTCGCTGGCAAGCACGGGCGTGACCAAGATTGGCCTGAACCACAAACGCCTGACCGATGCTGGCCGGTTTGTGAATGGCAACGAGCTGCGCACAGCAGCCAAGTTCTGGGGACCCTCGGAATGCGGCAAGGCCGGCTGCAACAGCTACGACGTGTACTTCAGCACAGGCTTCACCACGGTCGCCAAGGCGAAGTGATTCAACGCAGGATGGGGGCTCTTGACCTCGTCCTCTGGTGAGCCCGACACGAAACACCCGGCCTGTGCCGGGTGTTTTTTATTGACCCGCCATGCATTTGTGGTGGCTACTAAAACTCAATAGTTACGCATGCTTAATTTATTCCATCAAGGTTTTTCGCAACTCTCCGATCCATCAACTTGGAAGAATGCATGCAACCCATTGAGAAAGGAGTGGTAACCAAGGATGGTTATTGGCCGACTCAAAAGAATATTGAACACGACACTGGGGCTGGCAATCGTGCTGACCCCGGTTTCGGTTGTTGTTTCGGCTTGCAGCAAATCTGCTGCCGGGAAAGTTTATCTTTTGGGTGAATCGAGGGTTGTTTCAGGTTCTGTTGGGCAACAAACGGGTCTCGATTTCAAGGCCGTGAAAATTTCCTTGATCGACAACCAAGGGTTCAGGGCAACGCCCTATGATTTCAAGTACAGCGAAAGCCAAGGCACATTCTCATTCCAATTGCGTGATTCGGACCTGTACGAGCCCAAGAACGGAACTGTGCTGGACAGGATTCTCTCAATGGGAAATGCACTGCCGCTCGTGACAACCGGTGAGGCGGATCTTGTTGGCAAGGTCGACAAGTACGCACGGGTTGAAATCATGCAAAATACCTTGGCAGATCAGAACTTCCAGGTCGTTCCCTACTTTCAGGGTGTGATTCCACTCTCGCGGCGCAATCTGCTGGCCGGCAAGGATGCAATTGGAGTTGATGGAAAAATCGCATTCAACAAAGCTGGATTTGTGCGCGTCAAGGTGACGGATCAAGCTGGCAATGCACTCTCAGGCATCAAGGTTGCAGGAATTTCAGACGGGAAAATCATAAGCGGAGCTCCCTTGTGGCATGACACTCTTTTGCGCCCGGTTTTCCAGACCACAGATGGGGCAGGAATGGCATTTCTTGGTCCGCTTGACTCGAGTGCCGAGCTGACGCGTTACCAGATCCTCGCTTTGGCTGAAGGCTACTGCACATATCTTTCTGCGCCGACGTTCAATTTTTCACTTTCCGAAAAAACCGCACCCAGCATCAAGCTCAGCCCGTGCGAGAAATCTGCATCAGTCAGTGAACTTGTGCCAAGCTTTCCGGAAGGACTGAAGTTCTTTGACATCAACGAACGCAAGATTGTTCACACCAACTCGGACTCCATTTTTTTGAGACTCGACTCGAGAAACGAAAATTTCAGGGGTGTGAAGGTTGCTGTTTATGAAGCGAACTCGAACTACGAACCCGCCCTTGAACCTACGGGTGAAGTCAGGGAGTCGACAAACTTTCAGGCTGAATTCTCGATTACGTTGCCTAAAATTTTCAAACTCACCGACACGACAGAGGGACGATTCATCATCAAGGTCAGCCGATTGGCTGGAGCTTTGGATGGTGGTGAATTGTCTGCAGAATCGTATCCGGAGCTGATTGTCTATGGCCACAAAAAGGTTGGCGCACCATCCCGGGAAACCTTGATGAAAGTGAACGTTGCAACTCCGGACGTCACGGATGGGCCTGCATCGGTTGATGATTGGGTGAATTTGAAAATCACCAGCGCAACCGGCGCTGTAACTAATGTGGTCTCGGGATTGCCTGGCGGAAAATTCACCATGGTCACACCCAAGGTCAACAGCGACTACATCTGCAGCAAAGGTGATGAACTTGGATTCGCTGTGCCAACCTACCGCATGAGTTTGCCAGTGTTCAAGGAATGTGTGAACGGTGTGGCGACATTCACGTCCGAAGAGGCAGGGTTTGTCAGCAACGCTGCGCTCATCGCTCAATACGGCGGACGACAAAAATGGTTGTTGTATATCAAGGATAAATTTGGCAACATCAGCGAAAAACTTGAAGATCCCGCGGCAATTAGCCCCAAGCGTTTGAATGTGGTGACGGTGGTCGTTGACGCTGCGCGTCCTGTGATGGGAGATGTTGCTGCCGATGGCATTCCACTTTCGAAC
>JBMSQQ010000045.1:0-27050 GCA_049423385.1 Silvanigrellaceae bacterium
CACCATCGTTGATGGCGAGGAAGGTGCGCACGCCGCTGCCGGAGTTGAAGGTGAATGTTGCAGCGGTGTTTTTTGGGAAACTTCTGCTTGTGAGCAGTGCCGCGATACCTGCCGCATCGAGTGTCTTCACGGCCCCGAGAACTTTGGGCGTTATGGCGTTGGTCCTTGTGGAGGGAGTGTCGATGCTGTCGGTAGAGATATTCAAATTTGTGATTCTGTCGGGAGTGCCACTCCAGAGAGATTCACCAACTGAAAGAAGCTGAAATGTGTTTGAGTTTGTGTTTCCTGTGAGTGTGTCAACCCCCGAGGTGAATCTCATGAGACTGGAACCAACGTCGTCATTCAGAATCAGTCCCACCACGCTTAACGGCGTCCCAACAGAGTATCCCGTCCCAGCTACAAGGCTGAGGATAACCGTTTCATCCATTTCCATGCTGGAATCACTTGTAGGGTCAACGACGACGGTGGCAGTCGAAGCACCTGAAGCGAAAGTGACGGATTGTGAACTCCCCGAGAGGATACCTGTGTAGTCACTTCCGTTACTTGCGGTTCCGGAAACTGTGTAGTTCACGGTGAGCGGATCGGACGTCACAATTGAGCGAGTGAATGTAAAAAGCAATTGGCTGCTGCTGTCTTCCAGTGCGCTGTCTGCAGCCAGCGCTACGCTGATCGCCGGCACTGGCGCGGGATCAGCAGCACCGTTGATCGTGCCGCTGATCCAGTAGTTGCCAATGCTGCCATAGTCGCTCCAACCTGTCGGTGTGCTTGAAGTCGGATCACCAAAGCCCACACCATCGAGCTTGAGGTAGTAGGTGCCGGCGTTCAGGCCTTGCGCGAACAAGTGGGTTACAAGACCTGATTCGTCAGATGTAGCAATACGCTTTCCGTTACTGTCGAAGAGCTCAACCGACAAATCGAGAGTTGAGCCATTTTCAACGAAATTCGTACTCGGGATGTTATCTCGAACTGGTCCAACCACTCCGGAAGCCGAACCTCCCCAAGCACCATCATCATCGACGTAAGCTCTGTACCAATAAGGATCGAAGGTCAGGTTCAGATCACCGCTGGTCGTGAGCTGGAAGGAGAACCAGTCGGAATCCATCCGCGTCTCAATCGAACCAAACTGCGCAACACTGCCAGAGCTGATCGCCAGCGGTGTCGCAGTGTTGATGCTATTGCCCACCAAATCGAAGTTGAATCCAAATCCATTAAAACCTGTGATGACCTCGAGATCTCCAGCACCTTTATTATAGTTGGCGGCGATTCCGGTGTTGGTGCTGTTGTAGTAAGTGCCATCATCCCACTGGACAACATGCATGGTGTTGGAACTCGAACCCATGACGGGAGCCCAACTGACGATACCAACACCATGTCCGGCATAATATTCGAAACCCGAAACACCATCATGACTCAAACCCAGTGAATGACCAATTTCATGACTGGCAGTTTTCGCTCCAATTGATCCTCTGGCGTAAATAAAAACGGGGTCGTCGACGTCGAAATTAAAATTAGAAACGTGAGCAATTCCAGCAGATGAGCTGGAGCTTGGTCCAAAGCTTGTGAACACGGCACGCACCCCAAAGTTTGGATCGGTGCTCCCACTTCTGATCAGCCAGTCCTTCGGTGGTTCCATGGTGGTCACATTGACGTCGAAGGTGCTGAAACGCTGAGAGACTTGTTGCCATATGGCCTGAATGGTATTCAGTTCCGAGGCGCTGAAGCTGGATGGATCTCCGTCCAGATCCCAAGCTGGTGAATAGAAGGAACTTCCCATGGTAGTGTTGTTCCACGATGTGCCTGTGGTGGTATGCCCATCAAAATCCAAATAAATCACCTTGCTTGCAGTGGGTTTGGATTGCAGTCGGAAGGTCTGTTCCGGTGGAAAAATATTTGTCCCGACGACCTCATTACCGCTGCTGGTTAGACTCAGCTGAGTGACACTTTGAGCAGCAACTGGTGCGATGGCATCAGCAGCTTCTTTTTCGGTTCCCTCGCAAATGGCATCCCATTTGTTGATTACTTCGCCCGTAAGTGCGTCGACAAACACATGAAGTTCACTCGGGTGTTGACTTGACCCATGAGAGCCTTTGAGCACCACTTCGAATGCTTCTTTGGGCTCACCGCCCATGGCATAAATGATCGCTTCCGGTTCGACGCTTTCATGAAGTTCGCCTGTGAAAACTCCATGTGCGATGTCGTGCGCCTTTTCGGGAGTGATGAGGCCCGAGGCAGACAATTTGATTTCCTTCTGCAGATTCTTCTCGATTTTTTTCAGGTTTCCATCAGAGTGACTTTGAACAACGACATCGCCGCCGATGACACGACGGCCATTGTAGATGCTCTCAAAGCGTACGGTCTCTTCTCCTGCTTCATTCATGATGACGGTTTGCACAGAGAAGGATAAATCAGGGTTCGTGAGCATTGAATCTTGTTTTGCCTTGATATGGCCGAAGGCGCGGTCGATGGCGCGTTTGTAGGACTCCGGAGTTTCTTTACGTCTGGACACACTCTCCAGCCATGGCGCCGTCGTCGAAGCTCGCCTCTTACCAACAAGGCCTTGCATCAGCGTGTTCTCGGATGAACCGTTGGCTTTTGTCTGAACGTTGTTTTTGTTGCCCGCTCCTTGGAAGCTGCAGGCTGTCAGCGCCATTAAAGAAGACAAGTTCAAAACAGAGAGGAAAGATCTCATTTCCGGCCTTCACTTTCTCGATTTTTATCGAAAAGTCGTGTCCAGATTTTTGGATCGGATTTTTTGGAATCAAGTTTGAGCGGTGCACTTTGATGTGGGTTGAAGTCACCGGGTTCAATGCAGAAAAGGCGAAATTTCAAGTTTGAAATTTTCTTTTGCTCGTTTTGTTTGTGGGGATGAAGGTCAAGATTTTCAGCGCTATCTCTCGATAAAACGCCAATAAGAAAAGACTCCCTGTTTATCGGGGGATCTCTGTCACTGTGTCAGTTTCAGCATTGCACCCCGAGTCACCATGGTTAACGTCGATGAACGTGCCCAGTTTTTGCTCGCGGAAGTCCCCGGGCGTTCACACGCGTGGTTTTTTGAGTGTCGAGAGCCTTCGGTTTAAAACTCATGCCTTCGCGTAAAGCTCTTCCCATTTCTCATGCGACGTTTTCAGTTCTGCCTCGAGTGCGGCGACCTTTTTTTGGCAATCCTGGACGACCTGAAAGGGTTTTCCTTCTGCATAGGCGGCATTGAGATCTTCCGTCGCGGCGGCCAGCTTTTCTTCCAATTCGGGAATCTGAGCTTCGAGGCGATCAAGCAGCTTCTTTTCATTGAATGTGAGTTTTTGTTTTGCGGGCTGCGCAGTGTTGCTTTTGTCATCTGATGCTGTTGCCGCTGGCTTGCGTTCTTCCTTCGCGGCCGGAGCTGCTTTGGATTGAGTCAGACCATTGATGATTTGCAGCGCTTGCTCAAGGTCTGGCACGAGCGTCCATTGGCACGTTTCGCGATCGCGGATTTTCTTGATGCCCGAAAAAACCAAAATCTGCGTCGCCACTCTTTGAATGAAATAGCGGTCGTGACTTGTAAACACCACACCGCCGGAGAAGTTCATCAGCGTTTCTTCGAGCCCCTGCAATGTGGGAATATCGAGGTCGTTGGTGGGCTCATCGAGAATCAGAGTGTTGGCTTGTTCCAACATCATCATTGCCATCAGCACACGTGCCTGTTCGCCGCCCGACAAATCCTTCACTGCGCGGTCTGCATCGTGGCGGGCGAAAAGAAACTTTTCAAGGTAACTCATCACGTGCATGTAGCCAGCACTGGTGTGAACGTAATCGCCATCCGGACAAATCGACTGGCGCACTGTGGCCTTGGGATTGAGTGCATGCCTGTGCTGATCAAAATAGCTCACCTTGATGAGCTCGTGGCGTTTGCAGACTCCGCTTTCGGGTATCAGTTCGCCTGCAAGCACCTTGAGCAGGTGTGTTTTGCCACAACCGTTAGGCCCGACAATCGCAAGCCGCATCGAAGGCTTTACGACCAGAGAAAGGTCGATGGCCAGATGTGGGTATTGCTTACCGCCCGGATGTGGAACTGAAGTTTTTTCAAATTCCAGAAGTGTTTGCGAGCCAAGGTTTTCCTTGACTGAAATCCAGTAATCCGATGCATCGCGTTCGCGGCTTTCGATTGAGGCTGTGAAATTGAGTTCAACAGTCGGCTTGTTGGCAGCGCGACGTTCTGCGCCCTGCAGTTTTTTTTCCAGGACAGCAGCTCGGTTGATGCGAGCCGTCTGTTTGGTGGTGCGTGCCGCAGGCCCTCGGCTCAGCCAGGCGAGTTCGCGTCGCATGAGGTTTGCCAGGCGTTGGTTGCGCGTGCGTGCTTCTTCCATGCGTTGCACGCTTTCAGTGGCATAAGCCTCGTAGTTGCCCGAATAAAACTGGGTTGTGCCGTCGGTGATTTCCAAAATTCGGTTGGCCATCGTGTCGAGCAGCGAACGATCGTGCGAGACAATAGCCATGGCGATGGGTTCGGGGTCGTTGTCGAGAAGCGGAACTCCAAGCATCTGGAAGCCCGTTTCGGACAAATCAATCAACACGTCCTCGAGCCATTCGACGGTGTCGACGTCCAGATGGTTCGTGGGTTCGTCGAGCAGCAAAAGCTGAGGCTGGCTGATGAGTGCATGAATGAGCTGAAGGCGTTTTTGCTGGCCGCCGGAAAGTTGTCCAACGGGTCTTTCTGCAAGCTGTTCGAGTCCGGCCACGCGGATTGCGCCAGCCAGTGCATTGGGGATATCGACCTGTTTGGATTGGTGATGATCGAGTTGATGCTGCAGTTTGTCGAGTTCCAAAAGCCAGCGCTCATCGGAGCCCAGTTCGGGATTGGTCTCGAGTTTTTGCAGATGATTTTCGAATTTGGTTTGCGCTGCATCCGCTTGCGAGCTGCCAAACACCGACTGCAATTGTTGGGTCAGAATCGCGCTCACGGTCGATTCGGGATTGAATGGAATGTTCTGATTGACGAACGCTTTGCGCAATTGGTTGCGCCAGGCCACGTGCCCCGCATCGGGCTTTCCGTTGCCGGCGAGAATGCGCAGCAGCGTGGATTTTCCGGCTCCATTTGGACCCACAATTCCCAGTCGGTCGCCGGGGTGTAGCGTGAGATCAAGTGACTCGAAAAGCGTTGTAACACCTATGCGCACAGCCAGATGTTGGCTTGTCAGCAAGGGTGAATCGGTGCTAGCCATAACGCTTGTCTCCCACTTCAAAGGACGTCTGTGTCAACCCCGAGATCAACTCGCAGGAGTGAACCATGAAGCTGTACTTTTCCCCGGGCTCTTGTTCAATGGCCGAGCACATCGCTTTGCGCGAAGCCGGAATTTCGTTTGAAACCGTGCGCGTCGACCTGCGTACCGGATTGTGCAACGGTGAACCCTTCAAGTCCATGAATCCCAAGGGATATGTGCCAGCCATTCAGCTCGACAATGGCCAATGGCTCACCGAAGGAGTTGCACTGCTTTCGTACATTGCCGACAAGGCCTCCACTCCGGGCCTGTTGCCCGAGCAGGGCAGCTGGGAGCGCTACAAGGCGCTCGAGTGGCTCACGTTCATCTCGACCGAGCTGCACAAGGGGTTCTCGCCGCTGTGGAATTCAGCTGCTGGAGTTGCAGACAAGGAAGCAGCCTGGGAGCGTTTGTCGCACCGAATCGGGCTTGTGGATGAGCAGCTCAAGCGCACAGAGTTTTTGCTGGGCAGCCGTTTCACGGTTGCAGATGCGTACCTTTTCACTGTTCTCAACTGGGCCGGAATGCTCAAGCGGAGCCTGGAACAGTGGCCTGCCGTCACACGCTACATGACCAACATCAGGCAGCGTCCTGCGGTTCAGGCCGTCATTCAGGCTGAGGGACTCAAGGGATAGCAGCCAATTCGGTGAGAAAATTCACCAGGGTTGTCTTGTCTTCGGCACTCAGTGGTGATCCCATCGGCATGCGCCCCGACGCAACTGCATTTTGCATGCCGGGTGCGGTTCTTTTCACCAACTCAAAATCGGCAAAATTGAGTGATGGAAGCCGCGCGCGGCACATCTGGCAATGGGTGTCGATCAGGCCTTTGATGCTCGCGTCATAATGGGCGCGCAGGCGGACATTGCCAGTGCCAGCATGGCACCTGAAATTGCAGGGATTGCTCGCCACGACGTCCACCAGTCTCGGCTTGTCTGTTTGTTCCGGACAAGCGAGTAATCTCCTGGTCACCTTGCGAGCAGACAATTGAACGACTCGACTCGCCACCGCGCCGTTCCAGGCTGTTCGCTGTTGCGGTTGAAGCCAAAACGACTGCGGCGGAAAGTGTTGTGAGTCTAGAAAAACTGATCAAATTGGAAAACGTGACAAACCTCCAGGGGCTGTGTTTTTCGGACAGCATTCTGCCGTTCGTGCCATGCTTTTACGTGAGTCGAAATGCAGGAAAAATCTTAACGTGTCTTTCTGTGTTGTTATGATTTGTTCAGCCGAATTCACTTGCTTTTCGAGTCACGAAGATTGGGTGAAAGAACCCGGAGGGCCGGACGAACTCAATCGAGGTCGCGCGCCAGGGAAAGAACAACGGCATCATTTTTCAAGCGAAAGCGGCGGTTGTCAAAATCAAACGTCTGCGAGGATGAATACTCCACAAATTGATGTGCAAGTCCAAGCGCGACAAGCAAATCCTTGTTCAGTTTCCGGTTGATCACAAAGTGGGAGTTCAAAGTCCCACGATCGTATTTGTCGAAGACCAAAAGGTTGAATGAGCTTGGCTTGGCTGAGATCGAATTGGCAGGCTTTGAAAGATTTGTTGCACCACCCGCGGAAAAACCCAGGACATCGACGCTCACACCCAAGGAATATTCCGGGTTCACGATGTAGTCCGCATAAATCATTCCATTCGTTGACAAAACAGCCAGCTCAATTGATTGCACATTCTCGATTCTGTTCTTTTTTATTTCCGACGCTTCCGCTGTTGAAAATGTTGCCCCTTTTGAGCGGAAAAAACTGACCCGGACACCCAGTCCGACGTTGAATCGATCCGCCGGCATGAATCGTGTCAGTCGGCTTTCAATGGATGTCGATTGCAACTTGTTGGAGTATGAGATTGCTCCACCCAAAGTGGCTGCCATGACCGGAGATTGGCTCAGGGACGTGAGCATTGCTGCAGATGCAAGAATCACGCCTTTCATTTTCATGTATCCGAATTGAGTTGTCATTTTGTTTCCTTTCCTCGTCGCTGGAAAAAATCATCTCCGCCGGACAGTTGTACGGTCATGCCTGCGAAACGTTTCAACGTTATATTTTTCTTTTTATAACAGCGGGTTGTTGGTGCGGCAGAGCAGGGCTCCCAGTCTGCATGTGGCAGGTCCGGGTCCGAGCGTTGGAGATTGTGAGTTGCTTGACGTTCAAAACAAATACGCCAACAGCCAGCCAAATTCACCATCGGGAACTGTTGGAGCATGAGCTGCTCACTTTGCGGAGCTAGAATATCACGGCCTGATTTCACCCAGGTCGGTGACCTTGTCTTTGCTGACCGAGAAATTCACCGACTTCGTGACTTGCTCACCCATCGAAATCTCGAGAGTGTAGTCGCCTGGCAAGAGCGTGTTGAAGACGAAGCCCTCACTGCTGCGCGGACGGAACGGACGCACACTGCTGTCGCCTGCCGCGAAGTCTTCGCGGATTCCATTTGTAACTTTGGAAATGCGATAGCTTGCCTTCTCGAGCGTGCTCGATTTGAGCACTCCTTTAACGCCTTGCGACAAGCTTCGGCGCAGCAGGGTTTTCCAAGCACCCATTTGTCGTTCAACCGTAACGTCTCGCCATTTTGAGTACGAAGGCTGGAATCCCTGCATTCGTCCGTTCACTTCCATGGCAAACGAAACCACACCAGCCTCACGGAATTGCCAATCGGCATCTGTGCCGTCCGCCTCGTAGAGCAACTCCGGTGCGGTTCCAACCGAGTAGGTGTTCTTGTTTCCGCGGTCATCGATAATGTTGGCCTTCATTTCGGCGCCAATCGACTTGAACAGTTCAAGCGACGGATTTTTTTCCGAGCGGCAACCATAAGGATAAAGGATCATCTCGCTGAACGAATGGTAGCTGATGTTTGAGACAGGCCGTTCGGTCAAAACGAGATTCATCATTGCTGCGGTTTCTGGTTCGCTTGCGGAAGACGGACCTCGGAAGGAATCACTCGACTTCGACGTGCTGGAACCATTGCAGGCGCCCCACAGAGTTGGATAGTTGCGGTTGATGTCGACGCCAAATGTTCGGCCATCGGATTCCCAGGCATTTTTGCGCCACATCGACTGGCCATCGTGGACAAACTGGTTTCCGTCAGGATTCACTTGCGGAACAAGAATGATTCTGGCGCTGTCGAGCCAGTGGGTGATCTCTGTATCGCGGCCATAGTTTTGCAAAAGTTCTTGAGCAATGTGCATGACAACTTCGGTGGTCATCACTTCCCGTGCGTGGTGCATGGCATTGAACAGCACCGTCGGTTGATTCTGGTTTTCAGGGTTTGCCGAAATCACCAAAGCCTGGATGGGGCGTTTGCGACGAGTGAAGCCGATGGTCTTGAGTTCGGTCATCGCAGGATACGTTTGTGCAAACTCGGCGAGCTGATCGACAACCTCGGTGGGCGTCAAATAGGGTTCCAGGTTTTCACGATTCAGTTGGTTGTTCAGCGGAGAGAATTCAATTTGAAAGCCTTTGGCCTTGATGGATTCCAGGTCACGTTCAGCAACACCCACCTCGGCCAAACCCTCAGACACTGACACGCCCAGAATGTCGAATTGTGAGAGGTCCTTGAGGTCTTCCGCCCGCCGCACGGGATCCGTGGAAATGCGGACGCTGACAATTCTTTTGTTGCCTTCACTTTTCGCCAGGGAGGAACGCATGAGCGAGACACAGCCAAGAATTCCGGCAACTGCGAGAAACTTGGAGCTGGCGCTGATGACCTTCGAATTGAATTCGATCATGCTGAATTCCTCCAAAAAAAAAGGACGGCAAAGCTGCCGTCCATTGTGCCGATAATATCAGTTCCGTCAAATTGCCATGTTCAATTGGCCGAGAGGGCAAGACTCAGCGCAGTGTTGACCTGCAAGGTGGCGAGTCTCAGCAAATACTCTTTGTTGATGTTTTCCATTGTATCGCATTTCTGGTGATAACAAGGGTTGCTGTCGCCTCCAAAGAAGTTCTCGGAGAGGATCAGGGCAGGAATATTCTTGTTCCAGAAAGAGGCATGATCCGAGCGGTTGGTGCATGCCGAAACCTTTTTCATTCCGAGTGAAAGGTTGACGTTCAATTCGTCAATCACCCGGGTGAGCGGCTTGCTGTCGGGCCGATCGCAATCCATGGCATGATACGTCATGTCACTGTTTCCGTCGTATCCAATCATGTCGGCTTGAACCACACCCAAAATGCGTTCTGCAGCATTGAGTTGGTTGACGTATGCGCGCGAGCCGATGAGTCCAAGTTCTTCCTGATCGAATCCCACGAATCGGATGGAGACGGGCAGGGTGCCTTTTGATGCCAGAAGACGGGCAGCTTCAAGCATTCCTGCTGTGCCAGATCCATCATCATCGACACCTCGGTTGCGCACCGAGTCCATGTGTCCAGACACGATGATGAACCGGGTCCTGTCTGCTCCCCACAGGGTACCTTCAACATTTGCACCGGTGTATCCGGAATATTTGTAGGGAACGAGACGCGCTTCAATACCCAAATCCTGAAGTGTCTGCATCACGAACTTTTGGGTCAGCACGCGATTTTCTGTTCCGCCCCGCTCAGTGATGCGCACCTCTTTACCTTCGAGCATGAATGAGCGTTCGCCCGAGAGAATGTCGAGAGTCTGTGTAATGCGGCCGAGGTCAGGTTGCAGCGCTTCCGCTTTTGAAACAGCGCGAGGCTGCCAAGGGGGAAGTGGTTGACTGGGTGTTGTTCCTCGTTCAACTGCAGATGAAGGACGTTCCGCATTCGCATCCTCCATCGACACTGGCCAGACGAAGTTGCGCGCATCTTTTTGCAGCTGAACAGCTTCAGGGGATTTCATCAAATAGAGACCACGATACTTCAAGCCAGCCACAAGCTTGCCACTTGTTGGTGCATGACCTTCCACGAAAGCCAGTGTGTGGCCTGCGGGCCATGGAACCTCGATCACGGGTTCGGAGCCATTTGCTGAGGGTCGTGTTTTCAAAATCTGGATCTGCTTGCCACCGCCCATTTCGAACTGGGCAATTTTTCCGGACGATTCAATCTCCGCCTTCGCATTGGTACGAATTTTCAGCCAAACCGTCTGTGGCTGGGCGTTGAAGTGTTCAATCGAAAGCATCGGGCCGTGACCCATTGCGAATCCTGTGGAAGGAATGAGCGATGCGGGAAGCAGTGTCCAAAGAGCCTTCATCAGATTTGACCTTGAAACTTGCATCTTGGGGCCATCCTTTTGCGGAGTGGTTGAGGAACACGGTTCGAAAGGCATCCGCCAGTGTATGACTGACCGGCCAAACCAGCAAGCGCTGGGTGTTGAAATTTCAACTCTTGAATCGATTTACCGACATAAAGAGCAATCCGGAGTGATTGATGCTCAAGTGTTGGCTTGTGTTTGCCAACGTCCTGACATGTTTACATTATACGAACTGCTGTAGTTTTATGTAGGCGACGATTGTTTTTTTGGTGTCTTCACAGCGACCATGGATTTCAGCGGAACGGGTCATCACTGGGGAATGTTGAGCGAATGAGCGACAGCAAGGCCGATGCAAAATCAGATCTCTACAAGAGATTTCAGGTCCCGGAGCCCGAACCTTTCGGCACCAATCTTGATATCTTGATTGTTGATCCGCAGAGCGATGTGCGCCTCATATTGACTCACCATCTGCAGAAGTTGGGATTTTCGAAGTTGCGCGTTGTCAGGGATGGCATGACGGCTCTGAGTGAAATTCGAAGGCAACCAGCGAACATTCTGCTATTGAGCAACGAACTTGAAGGTCCCACCTCTGGCGATGTGATTCAGGAAATCAGGGAAGACGTTTCCATTCAGAGGGACGTGGTGATCTTGAGTTCAAACCCGATCAGCAAACAGGAAGTCATGTTTGCCCTCGAAAATGGTTTTGATGATTTTTTGATCAAGCCGGTCATTCCCAACGAGATTATGCCAAAACTGCGATCCGCCCACGCTGTATTTTCGAGTCACAAGAACCCCGAGAGAATCTATGAATTTGCCAAATTTGCGCTGAGAATGAAGGAGCTGGATCGTGCCGAGGAAGTCTACACCCAGCTCGCCCACAACACTCAACACGCGGCGAGGCCATATGTTGGTCTTGCGAGGGTGGCGCATTTGCGGGGTGATCATTCGGGCGCGGTGAAGTTTGCGCAAACGGCTTTGCAAAAGAACAACAAGTACACCCATGCACATGCCCTTTTGGGCGACCTTCATTTGGAGAAGGGTGATCTCGATTCAGCTTTGCGGTCTTACCGTGAAGCGATTTTGTTGAGCCCGCTGAATTTGATTCGTTATGAAAAAGCTGCAGAGGCATTGCTCGAGGCTGGACGGGTTGATGACACCATTGGTTTGCTGGATATTGCCATGCAAGCCAAATTTGAGCACCCCTTTATTGTTGAGCGGATGGGATACTGCTGGTTTCAGAAAAAGGAATATCAAAAAGCGGCAAAGTTTTTGCGCCAGGCGGTGCATGCGGAGCCTGAAAATTTGAGCTTTATGAACTCCCTTGCGATTTGCTATCGCGATGCACAAATGTACGACGATGCCTTGGACACCTACAATCAGATCATCAAGAAAGACAATGAGAATTTTCATGTCATGTTCAACAAGTCACTCGTGTTGAACCTGATGGGTCGCAAGGAGGAAGCAATCAAGCTTCTGAAAAAGATCGTCGCCAAAAAGCCGGATTTCCAGAAAGCCAAAGACAAGATTGTCGAGTTGGGCGGTAGCGCGGATTAAGTTGATCTCACTCCGCGGGCGAGCTCAGCCATGATATCAGCAACTGTTTGAACCGAATCGATTCCGCGAACGCTTTTACCAGCCTGCCAGAAGTCCTTGTAACTGACACCCTTCATTGAGGCTTCCTTCAACCGCCAGAAAGAGCTTGTGGTGTAATAAAGTCTCATCCAGTGTTTGAATTTGGGGTGCTTGAGCATCCAGCGTGCAACAGGGTTTGCTTTCAGCCCCATGCGCCTGACTGACTCTGTGAGGATGACCGACACCGGCACTCCACTGATTTTTTCCGTCAACACGATGTCCGATTCTTCGGCCCCCACGATGGCAGATTTGTAGTCGGAATGAGCGGTGCATTCGGCAGATGCTATAAAGCGTGTGCCCAATTGAACGCCCAGATAGCCGATCGACATCGCCTCTTTGACGTCCTCGGCGGTTGAGAGTCCGCCCGCCGCAACAAGCGGAACGCCAAGTGTTGAAAGTTCAGTGAAGAGTTCTTCAGGGGTTTTGTAGCCTGCGTGTCCGCCAGCCCGATTGTTGACTCCAATGATGCCGTCAACGCCATTCTCAAGCGCTTTCAGGGCCCATTTTTTGTCGACCACATCGTGGTAGACATATCCGCCCACGGCATGGACTTTTTTCACAACCCAGGAAGGATTTCCGAGTGACGTTACAAAAAATCGGACACCAAGTTCGAGGGCAATGTCGAGATATTTTTCCATCCGCTGCTGATAAATTTTTGATGACTTCTCTGTGATGATGTTCAAGCCGATCGGTTTTTGTGTGAGGCTCCGGATGTATTTGAGCCCTTCAGTGAACTCGCGCTTGTGGACAAACACAAGCGAAAGCGGTTGTATGATGCCAATTCCACCGGCTTCCGAAACAGCTGCGACGAGCTCGGGATTGCTGCACGGATACATCGCGCCACAAATGATGGGCAATTCTGTTTTGGTGTGTTCTAGAAAAATTGATTTGCTCATTTTTCCGGTTGTCCTTCTTTCCCTGGACTCACAAGCCAGGTCGTTTTCACCTTGGCAACCAGATCACCCGATGAGTCCACAATACGGCTTTCCATGACCACGCTTGTGGATGCCTCGAGGTGTTCGATTGTGTTTTCAACTTCCGCCTTGGAAACAAGCGTTCCACGCGCCTTTTTGATGTAATCGACTTCCAGGCGGGTCAGAATTGCCCTTGCGTTTTGCGGAATGGCTGTGTGAAGGCTGAGGCCCGCCGGAAATTCTCCCAGATTGGCCAGTGCCAGTGCGTGGATCGAATTCAAGTGATTGCGCACTGCCCTGTGGTCGGCCATTTCAACCGACGCCAAGCCCTTTTCGAGTTGCACAACGATCGGCCGCACGCTTCCCGTGTATGGAATCACGCTGCCAAGCAGTTTGCTGAATGCCACCCGTCCCCCCGGAACCTGATTGAAATTCTTCCAAACTTTCAGAAGTTGGTGAGGGCGAATCAGTTTTCGCTGCATTTTAGTCAACATTTCGTTGGTCCAGCGCATCGGTGCTCTCCATTTGTGGCCTTTTGGCGCCAATCCCATTATTCTCGGCAGAATTTGATCAACGCAATTCGGACCAGGAAAGTTTCCCATGGAACAGCTTTTGAAAAAAGTGATCAGTCAGCTTTCAATCAAACCGGATGAGTGGGTTGGAATCCGATGGCATTCGGAAGACTCGCGGGTGCGCGTGATTCGCGACGGACATCCCGAAGACAACAGTGGCACCCGGTCGACCGGAGTCATGATTGAATGGTTGGTGAATGGTCAATTCGGCTACGCAGCAACCCCTCGCTTGAATGAAAAGAGTCTGATCGAGGCCGCATTGTCGGCTCGAGCACAGGCCGAGGCCGCTTCCAGACACGCGCTTTTTCGCTTCGACCAAAGTCGTCGTCCGGCATCGAAAGGGAAATATTCAAGCAAGGTGAAGACAGCACTTACGGATTTGACCGAGGCAAATCAATTCGAATTGCTGACCGGCTTGAACCGGCGCATGAAGACTTCCGATGCCATCGTCAGCGCAACAGCCGCCTTGCAACTGGTGAACCTTGAGACCTGTTACGTTTCCTCCAATGGTGCCCATTTTGAGCAGGATCTTTCACTCGTCACGGTATCCATGGATGCTGTCGGACAAAAGAACGGCATCGTGCAAAAGCGCTCAAATCATGGATTGAGCGCTTATTCGTATCAAGGTGGAGCAGAATTGCTGTTTTTGGAAAATCTGAATCAGCAGGCCGACAAGGTCGCGCTGCAGCTCCACGAACTTTTGGATGCCCAGGAATGTCCAACCGAAACAACTCACCTGGTTCTTTCACCCGATCAAATGATGCTCCAGATTCACGAGAGCATTGGTCATCCGCTCGAGCTGGATCGCATTCTGGGTGACGAGCGGAATTACGCGGGTTCAAGTTTCGTCAGGTTGGAGGATTTTGGTCAACTTCAGTATGGGTCTGAACTTTTGAACGTCACGTTCGATCCTGGAGTGGCAAATGAATTTGCCTCGTATGCTTTCGACGACGTTGGTGCTCCTGCAAAACGGGAGTACCTGATTGAAAAAGGAATTCTCAAGCGTGGCCTTGGTAGTCTTGAGAGCCAGGTCCGGGCTGGGGTTCCCGGTGTGGCGAATCAGCGGGCCAGCTCCTGGAATCGTCCACCCATCGATAGAATGGCCAACATCAATGTTGAACCGGGAACGACATCATTCGATTCAATGATTCGCGAAATCGAAAATGGAATTTACATGGAGTCCAACCGTTCCTGGTCGATAGATGATTACCGCAACAAGTTTCAATTCGGTTGTGAGTACGCTCGACTGGTCAAGAATGGTCGGTTGGGACCGGTGGTGAGGAATCCGAACTATCGCGGCGTGACAAGTGATTTCTGGAAAAAACTGATCGCCGTGGGCGATCCCTCAACACTGGGCGTTTTTGGAACACCCTACTGCGGCAAGGGTGAACCGAACCAAAGCATACGGGTTGGCCATGCGTCCCCGGTGTGTGCTTTTGCGGGAGTGGAAGTGTTTGGAGGTGCAGGATGAACGCGAATGCAGGAGTTGTTTTTGAACAGGAGCTGAAAGAGAATTTCTCTTTTTTCAACCAATCCTTGTTTTCTTCGCTTGCGGCCGGTGAACACGCCCGGTCATCCCTCACCGCTGAACAATCCCAATTCACCCGGATGAGCCGCGGTTGCATTCGGCAAAATGGATTCGTTGAAGATGCGATGGTGACGGTTCAATTCATATCTGCGACTCACTCGACAACATGGATTTCACGACCCTTTGTTGTGGACAGCAAGGACAGGGCAGTCGAGTTGGTGCAAAACATGTTGGCTGAGGCTCGTCGACAAGCAGGAGGTGCTCCTCAGGATCCCTACGTCAGCATTCCCAAGCACTCTTCCCGGAGTCATGTTTCGCATGCTGGAGCCGTTCCCTCGTCTTCGGAAATTGTCGAGAATCTTTTGTCCAATTTGAAGAAAGAAGACGATTTGGTGGGGTTCTACGCGGGTGGAAAGACCATCTCCGCATTGGCAGATTCGGCCGGGACGGACCATTGGTTTTCCAGTGATTCTTTTTTTGTTGATTATTCACTTTGGCTCCCCAATGGTCGCGCAATCAAGTCGGGATATGCCGGTCGGGAATGGAATCAATCCGAGTTCCTGCGGACCTTGGCTGCGGCAAGAAAAAACCTTCAAATCCTCGAACGCCCGGTGAGGACTCTCAAGCCAGGTTCCCATCGGGTGTTTCTGGCGCCATCGGCAACCTCGGAGTTGCTCAACATGTTCTCCTGGGGGGCTGTTTCTGAAGGGGCCCTGCAAAGAAACGAGAGTCCACTTTGCCATGTGCGGCGTGGCGAAAAGTCGTTCTCGCCGCTTTTCAGTTTACGAGAAAATTATGGGCTTGGTTTTGCGCCGCGATTTTCGGGCGATGGAGAATTGGCTCCCGAAGAGCTCGATATCTTCAAAAACGGTGACTTTGTTCAGGCGCTCTGCAGTGAAAGAACAGCCCGGGAATATGGCGTGAGCGGCAATGGTTCAAGCAGCGAAAGTTTGCGCACGCCTGAAATGGGTGTTGGAGAGTTGGCAACTGACGGGGCTCTTGCTGCACTTGGAACCGGCCTGTATCTTTCAGACTTGCACTACCTGAACTGGAGCGACATGATTCAGGGGCGCGTGACGGGCATGACGCGCTATGGGTGTGTCTGGGTGGAAAACGGAGTTCCTGTTGGACCAATCCGGGACATGCGCTTCGATGAGACGATTTTCAGGTGTTTTGGAAGCAAACTGGAAGCTGTGACGAGAGAGGCTCAAATCATTCCGGAAACATCCACCTACGGAAAAAGGGCAATGGGTGGTGCTCGTGTCCCGGGTGTGTTGATTAATCAATTCGAGTTCACACTGTAGGCATTGGGGTCAAATGTCGCGTTGGTCTGGAGCTCATATCCCATTTGTTCTTGGCTGCTGCGCATTGTCGGCATGCAAATTCATGTCGTCGGTGGAAAGTGAAGTGGAAAATTTGAAGGGCTCGCTGGCAAATGGCAGCGAGCCTTTTGTTCGTCAATTCGTGACCATTGAAGCGAAGTTGCCGGACAATCCCGGATGGAGTTGCAGTGGTGTGTTGCTTGGACCACGGCATGTTTTGACAGCAGCCCATTGCGTGGACAAGGCGCAGAGTATTTCCGTCAAGCGATTCGATCAGCAGATGCGGATATCCGAGATTCAGGCTGTTTCCTGGCAATTTCATCCAGAATGGAAAAAATTTAAGAGCAAGTCGGGACCGGAGGCTTATAAAAACGCTTTGGGCGTTGTTGTGCTCGAGTCGGACCTCGCAGGACCTTTCGCCAAGATCAGCGTGTCGCGTTCATCCAATGTTTCGGATGCAATGTCTGTTGGCTCGGGAAGGACCGACAGCAACAGAAGCGATGGCAAGGTGCGCTATGCATCCAACATCGATGCTTTCAAATTGACCTTTCGTCCCGAGGGTGGAACGTGGATTTCTCGGGGGTCCGTGGTCATGTGCAATGGAGATGTGGGCGGCCCGTTGTTTGCAAAGGATGGCACGCTTTTGGGAATTGCGGCGGCAGAAGGGGCAGAGTCCAATCGCAGTCCGGAGTGCAGCAATGGCAAGCGCGTTTATCATGCCGATGTGCAGGAAAGCATCGTTTGGCTTGTTTGCGCCTACACAAAAGCAAATCATCCGCTGCCCAACTTTCCCATTCCTTCACAAGAGTTTTGCCGATGACTTTGGGGCGTGAAAACACCTTCCGCTTTTTGGAATTGGTGTCCATGGCTGCTGTTGCCAATCCGTTTGGCAATGAGCGGGATGATATCGACAAGAAAATCCTTTCCGAATGGATGCCAAAGGCGGTTGCGGGTGCTTCCGAAGTGGAGCGAATTGCAAATTACACGGCAGCAATACTTGAGGAATTGCTTCTCAGGGAGAACAAAGGCGCGTCGCTCTCTTCCGAGGAGCAGAGGCTTCTTGAGGATGCTTCGCTGTTTGCGATTTTTCACAAATACACGGAAGATTTTGACCGATATATCCAGAAGCAGAACGACTCTCCCGGGGAAATACTCGAACTTCCTTTTGCCGATCGCATTTCGGCAGATCTCTATCGACATGGATTCAAGAGCAAGGCTGCGCACTACATTGCCCTGTTTTTTCAAATGCGGAGGGCATTCTTTTTTATCACCCATTACGTTGGTGGAACGTCCTCGCCGGTGCAGTCCTTGCGCGAACGATTGTGGCGTACAATTTTCACGGCGGACCTGAGGCTTTATATCGCGCAGTTCTTCGACCGAATGGAATCTTTTTCCGTTCTCCTGCTGGGTGAGACCGGCGTTGGAAAAGGGCAGGTTGCAGCGGCTTTGGGCCGCAGTGCGTACATTCCTTATGACGAACGTCGAAAGAATTTCGTTACAAGTTTTCTGGATGTTTTTGTATCCGCGAATATTTCCGAATTTCCCGCAACCCTGGTTGAAAGCGAACTGTTTGGCCACAAAAAAGGATCATTCACCGGGGCCCTGGAGAATCATCAGGGATTGTTTGCGCAGACACACAAAAACGGCGTTCTGTTTCTTGATGAAATTGGAGAGCTTGAGACTTCCCTGCAGGTGAAAATCCTGCGCGTCCTCCAGGAACGTGTTTTTTCTCCTGTCGGAGGGCATGAAAAGAAACGCTTTTCCGGTCGCCTGGTGGCAGCAACGAACGCAAATCTTTTTGAAAAAATTGAAGTTGGATCGTTCCGTTCGGATCTCTTCCATCGTCTTGCGTCGGATGTGATAGAGATGCCGTCGCTTCGGGACAGGTTTTCTTCAGATGAAAGCGAGCGAAAATTTCTGGTGGCAAAGGTGTTGACGCGAATGCTGGGTCGTCAGGATGCGCGCCAGGAGCAACGCGTACTGAGATTGCTCAATGGGCTTGTTCCACCTGCCTATTCCTGGCCAGGAAACCTTCGGGAATTCGAGCAGGTGATCCGTAGGGTCTTGTTGCATGGCGACCTTGCAGAAATCGTGGAACATATGCCTGGAAGCAAATCGCATCACATCGCGACGCAGCGTGAAGGGCTGGATTGGCGAACTGTCCAATGGACTGCAGACGAGGCAATGTCCCGGTATGCACAGTCTGCCTATGAAGTGTTGGGGACTTACGAGAAAGTTGCACAGAAGTTGGCTGTTGATTGGCGGACGGCAAAACGCTGGATTCATGGCTCCGGGGCCGGAAACGTCAAATCTTGATCCGCCTGTCGGATCTTGCCTCCACTTTTTCTGTTTCAAGTTTTTTTTTCAATTTAATTCGGGTACTTTTGAATAGATTCAAGTTACGCTTTCAAACTCCGAAGAGACTCCTGCTGGGCGAAATCGTCCCGATGACGGAGAGAAAAAATGCAAGGAGTCTTCTGTGTCGAGGTTCTTGTCCAAAATTGCGCATGAGATAAACGTCTGTGATTTCATGGACTACAAGGTTTATTTTCGTGCGATTTATGATGTGGCCAAGAAAGAGAAAGCTGGCTACACATACATTTTGTTCACTGAAGAACTTGGCCTGGGCAAGTCGAATCTGATGAATCTGATTGTCAATGGGCAACGAAAGATGTCGCGAAAGAACGCGCAGATTGTCGTTGGCGCATTGGGATTGGTCCTGGAGCGGCGACGTTATTTTCTCAAGTTGATTGAGCTCGACAATCGTCGGAACATGAAAAAGCGCGAAGAGGTTCTCGAAAAGATTATCGAGATTCGTGGAGAATCCATCGAGGATGAACACACTCGTCGTCAGTTGGATTTTTACAGTCACTGGTTGCACGGCATCGTCTTCGAAATGGTTGCCATCGACAACCTCAAGCACACCCCCGAAGCCATGACTCATCGACTTGTCCCGCATGCATCTGTTGATGACGTCAAGGCGAGTCTGGAGCTCCTCGTGAAATTGGGACTGGTTTCATTTCATGCGGAGTCCGGGAGCTACTCCAAAAATCAGGACCACTTCATCATGGATGACAAGATTCAGCATCTGGGCCCCATTGCTTTTCACAACAAGATGATTGAACTTGCTCGCGATGCCTTGGTTCGGGTTTCCGAGGAAGATCGTGATGTGAGTTCGATGACGCTTGCGGTGCCGCGTCTGGCGGTGGAGAAATTGAAGGGACTGGTGGAGCGCTTTCAGGAAGAAGTTCTTGCGATGGCTGGCGAGTTTTCAAACCATGATGAAGTTTATCAGTTGAATATTCAACTTTTTCCATTGACGGCCAAGCAGAAGAGGAAATGAAATGAGAATTACATTCATCATGTCAGCGATCCCTCTTTTGTTGTCTTGCGGTGTCAACACCGAGTATTCATCAAGCGGCGAAACCGGAGTTGTGATCACCAAGAATCCCAAAGGCCAGTCGCCGGTGGGCGGAAGCTCGGGTTCGGAGACAAGAAGAGTGCAGTTCGGTGCATCATGGTTGTCTGCCAACAGTGAATTGCTGCTTGAATTGCGCTCGGTGAGCCTGACCGACTCCTCTTCTGCACGCGAAATTGTTGGAACGGTTGATGCTGGTCGATTCCTGGTGTTGACTCGGGGCGTGAGTGCGACCGTGGAGTTTTCTGCCGATGCCGAATTGCTGAAAAAAGCCAAGTTCATCGATTTTGTGATTGACAAAGCCATGGTGAGAAAGGGTGGAAAGATAATTTCAAATTTCAGTAATCCTTCCATTCTGACTTTGCCGTTCGATTATGCCACAGCCCCGAATTCGGCCAGTACAGTCCCTGCCTACACCTCTGCCAAGGGCCCTCAAAGCGGTTCTGAATGCAGTTTCAATCCGGTTTTGTTGTCTGTGCCTGGCAATTCATCTGCGCCCAAAAAGTGCGGTGGCGATGATGACGACGACGGCAGTGACAGTGATTGAGGATTAAAGTTTCCAGTCTGGAATTCCGATTAGACCTGTGGATGTGTTTTGGGGTGCACTCGAAAAGGATGTGCACCATGAGTTTTCTGAGAACTGTTGCTTGCTCCGCGATTGTGTTTGTTGTTGGTTGTGGTCGGCCGCAAAAGGGTGATGTTGTCCTGCCGGTCGGGTCCGTTGTTTCCTCAGGCGGGGGAGCAAACAATAATTCTACCTCCAGTAGCGGTCCTGCGGGTGCCGATTCAAGCGCATCAGGTACTGGCGGAACATCTGGCAATAGTGGTTCGAATTCTGGAGCTGGCACGGGTGCCAGCGTGGTTCCCATGACCCTGGATGAAGCCAAGGCCAAGTGTGCTTCTTGTCATCAGCCTGGTGGCAGTGGTGCAGGTGTTTGGAGCGCGGCCAATGGAACTGAAGCAGACTGGAAGGCTTTTGCTGCTCCTGCAAAAAACTCTGTTTCAGCTGGTCGTATGCCAGTTGGAATTCCATTGTCAGCGGAAGAAAAAGCCAAGCTCATAGCGTATTTTGACAAGCTCCTGGGAATTGTGCCGCCAGCGGGTGGTGGAACATCGCCAGGTGGTACAAATCCACCCCCGGTGGTTACGCAATTTACTTTTGAGTCGGCCCGGGTTTTGTGTGTGGGTTGTCACAGCTCATCCGCTCCCCAGAACGTTCGTGAAACTCCGTATCTTGAGACTTTGGATCAATGGAAGGTTGAAAAGTCTGAAATTCGCAAGGAAGTTCGCAATGGTTCAATGCCTATGGGTAAGGCAATGACCCAGGAGGAGCGCGCGGCGCTTATCAAGTTTATCGACTCACTTTGAAGCTCCGGGTTTACTTTTTTGATTTTTCGAGTGTTTGAGGGATTGGCTTTTGCCAATCCCTTTTTTCATGGTTTTATTTTAAAGTCATTTTTATGTTCGAATATTGCTTTTATGATTTTTATAACTAAAGAATAATATTAGTTTTTATTCTAATTCTAAAGTTACGTTTTAAATTGACGAAAAGAACTATAGAAGGTTCTGCGCCGGCCAAAAACACCCCAAGACACATCCACCTTGGACTCGGGCCGGTAAAGAACTCAAGAATCCCTCCCCTGAAATGACATCATGCCATTTTTCAAATGCTTCCCGCACCCAGAAGGGCAAGTTGAATTGTTCGCCCGGACCCGGAGTGTTAACATTCTGGAAACTGACTATTCAACCGCTGTTTTGTCTGTGCTCAAGAGTGATGTCGACTCTTTCGTGGAGAAAGTGGAACAGGATGTTTGCCATGATTCTTCGTTATTGTTTGCGCGCGTTTTTTCTCGCTTCAATTTTGTTGCTCGGCACGTCAAACGCTTTCGCCAATCCGGTTCGAGAGAATCTCGGCGAGCAAATCCAGGTCCTGGCTCGCGCATATTCTCAAGATGTTGGCCCCACTCTCGAATCACTCAATCCAAGTGGCTGTGAATGGCTTCCCCTGAAAGAATTCAGGAGCAGCTACAAATGGGAGGGCAAAGCAGAATTTTGGTACAAGTTGCAGCTGTCTCCCCGGCAAGTTGAGTCTTTTCAGGCACCGGTCGTGATTTTGCCGTTTGTGGTTCAGGTTTTGTCTGTTTTTTCGAGCGGCAAGGAAATATATTCTTGGGGTCGGTTTGCTGCTGATGGACGCACCGTCTTTCGTGGTTATCCCATTCACATGATTCCCCTGCAGGGCGTCAATCTGATCGAGCCTCTCTATATCCGCGTTGGCTCGGCTGCGGCCAACATTGGCGTGATTGATGGCGTTTATCTGGCTGATCGTGCTGCAACTGTTGAATCGTATTTTTGGCTTGGACTGCCGAATCTGGCGTTGTTTGTTTTGGCATTGTTGATTGGCTTTTTATCGTTGTTTGCCTTCGCTGCAATACGAGGAAACAAAACTCCGTTGGCCTATGGATTGTTTGCCATTGCGATTGGAACCTTTGTCGGAAGCCATTCCTATACGCTGCGGGTTTCCACTGATTGGGCAAAGGTTCGTCACAGCACTGAGCTGTTTTCGCTCTACTTGAGTGGAATGACATTTTCATTTTATTTGGACACCATATTTGGCGCGATCGATCGCTTCCGTATTCTCAACAAGTCCTGGAAGTTTTATGCGATCTTTGCCGTTTGCGCGGCAATTGGCGAGGCCACTCAATGGGCGCCACTTTTCAAGTGGCTGCGTCCGTGGCAGGCAGTCACAGCGCTCATATTTCTTACGGTTCCTTATTTCACGATTCGATCCATGTTGTCGAAAAGTGTTGAATCCTATTTCGTCGGCGGTGGACTGATTGCATTTACAATTGCGTCGTTTGCGGGTGTGCTGTTTTCCGTGGGAGGTGGCTCGGTGACCGCACCTATCTTCCACTTTTTTATTATTTCCGGTGTTTTCCTTTTGCTGATTGGCTTGGGTGGAGTGCTTGTGTATCGGCACTACGATACAAATCGACGCGTCATTCAATATCAACAGGAGACGGCCGTGATCCGCGAAGCGCAGGCGCGGCAGGAAAAAGACATGGAAGCTGCCCGAGCTGTCCAGCAAACACTGTTGCCATTGTCTTTACGCTTTCCGGGCTTCGAAACGATGGTGCATTGGACAACTGCCGATCAGACGGGTGGTGATTGGTATGCCGGACATTTTGATGAGAAGGAAGGCATCGCATATTTGTTCCTGGGTGATGTGACAGGCCACGGCTTTGCCTCCGCGCTTGTGACTGGTCTTGCTCATGGAGCAGTCGCGTCTGTCATCAAGCTTCATCAAAGTGATGCCAGAATGTCGCCCTCGGAATTGTTGGTCCGCATTGCGCGCGCCGTCAATCATGTTGTCCATGAGAGTGCTTCCCGCTCGGTGCGCGCCATGTCTATGGTTTGCCTGGCGCTGAACGGCAAAACGGGCGAAGTTGATTTGATCAACTGTGGCCATCCGCAAGTTTTTAGAATTTCGGCCGGCAAGGTCGAGGCTCTGCTGGGTGCGGGTTCGTTGCTTGGATTTCATGCCGACCCGGATTTTGAAGTTAAAAAATACAATCTCGAGCCTGGCGATCGTCTGTTTGTTTATACGGATGGCGTGCTTGAAAATGGAAGAAGTGCAGGCAAGGGGATTTCGTTTGCAAAACTGAGAAGAGCCCTGAATCAACCTGAAAAGAAGGTGTCGCAAACACACGATGATTTGCTCGGATTGCTCAAATCAACCTGGCAAGATGCACCCATCGAGGATGATTACACCCTCATACTGATGCAATGGGGCGAAGAGGATATGCGAGACTCCGCGAATCGTGCACGTGGTGCAAATCAGGCATTTGGCGTGACGCAATCCGTTTCAACCTGAAACTCACGCAGCAGATCGATGCCTGCAGAATCATATTGTTCGCGAAAAACGACTTTTGTGATTCCTGCGCCGGCAATCAGCTTGGCGCAATTGACGCAAGGACTGTAAGAACAATACAGGGTTCCTCCGCGCAATCGTGGACCGTCTGCATAAATCAGGGCGTTGGCTTCTGCGTGGATGATGATCCGCTCTTTGTTCGTTCTGTCCCACCAATCAACACGGGTGTCGTCGTAAGATGCCGGGGTTCCATTGTAGCCGGTTGCAACCACCCGTCGGTGTTCGTCGATAATGACACACCCAACCTGCCGTTTCTTGTCGGGACTGCGCTTGGCAATCACCTCGGCCATTTCGAGAAAATAGTGGTCCCAGCTGGGTTTTGTATGGGTCATTGAAATGTCACCCCTTGAATCGTGATTACCCGCATGTCGAGCGTATATTACTCTTGATTGCTCATATCAATGGCAAGCCTTTCCTGAGGTGGTTTATGTTGATTTCATTGCGTTTTTTGCGGCAGGTTGTTGCCTTTGGTGGAGTTCTGATTGTCGGTGCCGGCTGCGTGAAACGAAGCTACAACTCTGATCCTTACATCGTGGGCGGAGAGCTGGTGGAAGAAAATGATCCCATCTACAAATCTGCCGTTTCGCTCGATTACGATGGTTCTCCCGTTTGCACAGGTTTCGTTTATGACAAGCGAACAATCGTGACTGCTGCACATTGCCTGGCAGCAGGCCCCTTGCGTGGTGCGACCTTGACGGTGACCTTCGGCAGCAAGAACAGGCAGCTGAAAGAATCTGTTCAGGTTCCTGCCAAGCAAGTTCTCGCCAACGGATCGTGGGACAGAGGTGATATTTCCCGCAAGGACATCGATCCAATGCCTCAATTCCCGAAGAGCGACATTGGCATCATCGTTTTGTCTGAAGATGTTCCGGATTGGGTGAAGCCGCTTCCAATCAAGGAGATTGGCACCGTGGAAACAGGACGGGACGTTATTCTCGCAGGATTTGGGCAAACACGGGAGCTGCCCCAGAACGCATCGACAACCGAATTCAAAGGCTTCTTGCGCAAAACCAGGGTCAAACTTTCAGTGATCAACGACGCAGGTAAAGAGCTGCTTTGGCAGTCGCCAGAAGACAATTCGCGTGCCAGTTCTTGCCATGGCGACTCGGGTGGACCGATGTATTTTGTGGAGAATGATGGCAGCTTGACCGTGATAGGAGTGACCTCACGCTCGTACAGCGCTGCGCTCGACTGCATGCAAAAGGGTGTTTACACCGACGTTCGCAAATACGTGGACTGGATCAAGGCGAGCAGGGAAAAATTGCTGAGTGGAGTTGTTTCAACAGCAGATTGGCAACACCGCTATTTCAACAGCAAGGAGGGCACCAAAATTGCCCTTGATTACAAGCTTGCTCAAGTGGGCCCCGAATACATCAGCAAGGAAGTCTGGCTGAATGTATACGATCCGAAGTTCACGGGTCAGGAAGCAATTTCAGCAACCCTTTCGAGCTACATCAATTCCCTGACCCAGCAAAAACTGAAGATGGAATATGCAGGCGACCATCGTTTCACCATCAAATTCGACAAGTTCAATCAGGAGAAGGTCTGCGCCATTGCTTCGCGCTGGGGTGTCAACCAGGACGTGGTGGTTGAAATCAACGGATCAAACCTCAAGGACAGTGTTTCGGGCGAGGATAAATTCAAGTTCAAATTCTGCGAGTAGAACTGAAAAAAATCATTCGTCGTCTGAACTTTGCCTCAACGATGCGAGCACACTCACATCCTCCAGAGTGGTGGTGTCGCCCAGGCTTTCGTGGCCTGTGGCAACGTCCTTCAACAGGCGTCTCATGATCTTTCCACTGCGTGTTTTCGGAAGTGAATCCGTGAACCGGATGTGATCAGGCTTGGCAAAACTGCCAATAATGCCACCAACATGGGTGATCAATTCGCGCGCTAGGGCCTGCTTCTTGTCGTCGCTCCAACTTTCAGATTGCTTGACTTCATTCTTGAGCGTGACAAATGCGTAAATCGAAGTTCCCTTGACCTGGTCGGGAACGCCGACGACTGCGGATTCTGCAACGCTGGAATGATCGACGAGAGCGCTTTCCACTTCCATGGTGCCAATGCGATGTCCCGCAACGTTGATGACATCATCCACGCGACCAATAACCCAGATGTCACTGTCGGCATCTTTGAAGGCTCCATCACCCGTGAAATACCAAGGGTCTTTGCTTGCGCCCTCCGGACCCGAAAAAGTGCTCCAATATGTTTTTGCATAACGATCCGGATCACCATGAACCGTGCGCAATTGTGAAGGCCATGGTTTGGTGATGACGAGTTTACCGCGATTGCCGGGTGCAACCGGAATGCCGTTGTCGTCGACAACATCAACAGAAATTCCAGGCAACGGACGCGTTGCAGAACCCGGTTTCAAGGGAGTGACTCCGGGCAGGGGGCTCATCATGATTCCGCCTGTTTCGGTCTGCCACCAGGTGTCCACGATAGGGCATTTCCCGTTGCCGATCGTGGAGTGGTACCACTCCCAGGCTTCCGGATTGATAGGCTCGCCAACCGAACCCAGCAGTCGCAACGAATCGAGGTTCGACTTTTTCGGCCAATGATTTCCTTGTCGCATGAATGCCCTGATGGCTGTTGGGGCAGTGTAAAAAATTGAGATGTGTTCACGTTCAATGCAGCGCCAGAAACGTCCGAAATCCGGGAAGTCGGGTGCACCTTCGTACATGTAGATTGTCGCACCGTTGGAAAGAGGACCATAGACAACGTAACTGTGGCCTGTGACCCAACCAATGTCTGCCGTGCACCAATAGACATCTGATTGCTTGATGTCGAAGACCCACTGGCAGGTGAGGTTTGTCCACAAGGCATATCCAGCCGTACCGTGGACGACGCCTTTGGGTTTTCCGGTGGTGCCGCTGGTGTAGAGAATGAACAACGGATGTTCCGCAGGCAATGATGCAGCGGGCAAGTGACTGTTTTTCACCTGAATGTCGGTGTACCAGTGATCCCTGCCGTTCATCATTTTGGTGGGTGCGAATGAGCTTTCTGAAATTCTATAGGCACTGTTTTGGGTCTCGCCAAGGCGATCGATGACCACCACAGACTTCACACAAGGACACTCAGAAACGGCTTTGTCGACAGCGTTCTTCAGCGGAAGAATTTTGCCACGGCGGAAGCCGCCATTTGCTGTGATGACACACACAGCCTGGGCATCGAGAATGCGATCACGCAGCGATTCTGCCGAAAATCCGCCAAACACAACTGTATGGGTTGCTCCGATGCGTGCGCAGGCGAGCATGGCAATGGCCGCTTCTGGAATCATTGGCAAGTAGAGCGCAACCCGGTCGCCCTTTTTGCCTCCAATTTTAAAACCTCCCTCGGCAAAAGCGAAGACA
>JBMSQQ010000046.1:0-27020 GCA_049423385.1 Silvanigrellaceae bacterium
CATACGAAGCTGCAAGAACGCAACGAACCGCGGCTGCAGCAGAACTTTTCAAGCGTGCCTGTTTGATGGATCAATCTGCTGCCCAGTGTTCATCGGCAGGCAGTGATTCGCGAGGATCCGCGCGTTCCTGTCTCGAGTTGTCTTCCCTTTTGCAACAACTGGGGCAGTTGGAAGAAGCGCGCAGATTCAGGGCATGTGCCTGCGAGCGCAGTTACAAGCCGGCCTGTGTTGTATTGTAAGGAAATAATTTCAAGCTTCCTTGGATTCGGCATTTTCGGTGGAAGTTTCGCTCTCTCCGCCCACAACTGCGGTTGGTGGTTGAGAAGAGTCGAACGAGGTGTCGGTTGCTGCCGTGAACGTTTCCCCTCGATAGTTGATGATGGTTCCTTGCAGGAGACGTTCGATGCGCGTTGTTCGTGCTTCATCTCCGCCGAGGAGCACGATTTTTGTTCGTTGACCGTTTTCACTGCCGACCTTGTTTGCACGCAAGCCGCCATAGATTTGAATCGTTGACCCCAGAATGGCTCCCGGATTGGACGTGCAGGTCATGTCACCTCCAATGCGAAGTTCTGAAAGCTGGACCGAGTTTTCAACAGTCAGATTGCCCAAAACTCCCACCTGGCTCACTTGAATGTAGGTCGTCTGGCAATTCCTCCAGAAGCGAAGCGTACCAATCATGTTGGTCTGAATTCCGCCCTTGGCCTGCACATCGCCAAACACTTCAATGTCGGAAGCCTGCCAATGCCCTTCAACCTCCAGATTGCCAAAGACTCGCCATTTCATGGTGCCAATCAGGTCGCTCAGGACGTGCACATTCGAATGGAATTCGCAAACCGAGTATTCGGGGGCGTGGGCTTTTTCGATGACGTAAACCAACTCCAAAGCGACGTTTTGACCATCGACTTTCACCTGGCCCGACGCGAGCGCCATGATTCGTCCGTCCGGCTGAAGCTCGAGTCCGGGTGGAAGGTTCAGGACAATCGGTTCGGGGGTTGGCTCTTCCTTGGCAGCAATTTCTTCTCCCAGAAGACTGACCCCGGGTTGAGGAGCTGCCGGGGGCACGATACGGATGATGGGTTCATCCTTGACGGCATGGTCGGCTGGCCGTCGCAACGATTCAACCCATTCCCATCGTCCGGGCTCTGCCTTTCGGGGTGGCTCTCCGCAACAAACCTCGAAATCATCTCCTGCATGAGAGCCTGTGCGGGCAGCCTCACGGATCACCGTCACCGTGTTCTTGTGTGGAGCAGCCTTGATTTTCATTTGGGTGAGGGTTTCTGCAAGCTCGGAGTGTTTGAGCTTTGCGAGTGTTGGTGGCACCTTCGCACCCTTCTTGATGACAAGCATCACCTTGTCATCCGAGAGGGTCAGAACGCTGAGCAGTGTGTTGCTGGTTGCCGACATCTGCAAGGCATCCTTCTCAGTTCAAGGGCAGCAAATGTAAAAGAGTTCCCTGGCCTGCGTCGCACAAGGTAAAGATGCCATATTCGGAATCAATGTTCCAATTTGCGGCGCGACAAAGTTCTGATGCGCTCGACGGAACGAGCAACATTGATTGAGGTTCGTTTTCCATGAAAGAAGCTCCTTCAAACAAAACCACCAATTTGTTTTTGTCTGTCACACGGGGCATCAGCCGAACCATTGGTTCCAGTTTTGGAAGGTAGAGCAATTGGCTGCGCTCAGGGATTCGATCGAGTGCCCAGCCCAATTGTTCCCATAAAAAAAAAGAGCGCAATTCGGTTGCCCCAATCATCGCCAGCAAGGCAAGGAGCATCGCGTTTTGGCGTTTCGGCATCAGATCGGAGGCAGGAGACTTGAAAACGCCAACAAGCAGCGCGGCTGCGGCGGCCAGGAGCGTCAGTGATGTCAGCAGGACATGCTTCTTGCAAACCATCAGTACCCCGGCAAATGTCGCTGCCAGATCCTTCACAACGGAGGTGGCAGGTGAAAGGATCAGAATCACACCAGCCAAACAGGAAAAGCCAATCACAAGGAACCCTATCTTCAACAATGCATCAATCGATTTCGTTGCCTGCGGACGCCTTGCCGCAATTGTTTCCTGCCCTGATTGATTTCCTTGAGCCGAAATGAACGTGAGCGTGCCCAACAACGCGACGTCAGCCATGAGAATGTTTTTTTGATACAGCAGCAGGTGCAGTCCGGAAAAAATCACAAGCAGGGCTGCAAACAGCTTTTTGTTGTCTTGTTCCGGCGAATGCTGCCGTGCAACTGGAATCAGGTGCACCGTGCATCGACTTGCCACAAGCAGAAGTGTGAATGAAATTATCTTGAGAACAAGGTCTGGTCCTGACCATGGCAATGCTGCATAACGTGGTTCATTGACGTACAGCCAACGCTGCGTGAGATGGCTGACAAGGGTTTCAAATGAAGCGTTCGATAAAAACAACAGAATGAAAATCAGCACCGCCATTGACGAGGCCAGAACAATCCTTCTCAGGTTTGCCATCTTGCTTTTCTGCAGACAGCTCCATGCCAGGGCCGTCGGCAGCAGCGAATAGGTCCATGTTCTTGAATTTGCAAGTGCAAGGGCAATTGCAAAAATACTCAAATACAAAAATGCACGCCGCTGTTCGGAGTCAAGTTTGGCATCCACTCCGGGAGCCATGTTGAGGGATGCAATTCCGACCAGGACAAAAAGCTGTTCCAATCCGCCCCAGCGGGTCAAAAGAAGTGCCACGGTCAGGACCAATGCCGGATGACACGAGAGACTGATCCTGTCGGATTTGCTCAATTTGGAAAACAATAACTGTCGAGTGGGAGACACTGCCCGTGATGCATTTTTGAACATGAAAAATACGAGGAATGCCAGGGCAAGGCAGAGCAGTCGATGGACAACAAGTTCATCCTGGCCCACGATGGATGCAAACCCGCCGGAGGAGAGTCTTCGCATGGACGACGCGAGAAAACTGCACAGTTCGCTGAGCCACGGCGGAAGATAGGGTGATTTGTGGATCGTCAATCCTGAATCCGAAAGCCCCTGGAGCACATCTGTGGTTGTTGGATTGATTGAAAGCAGGCTTGTTTTAAATGACGCGAGAAAGTAAATTTCGTTCCACGTCACAGGTGGCCGCAAGAAAATGAACACCGAACAAAATAGCGCGACAAAGCTGATTCTGCGAAGCCAGGGGCTCGAACCGGGCAGGGTCTTGTCGAATTCTGTGTTCACGCGCTGGACTCTTCTCAGTTTCTGGTTTCTGTTTTTGCCATTTCATCAGTCTAACGCAGATGCCGCTGAAAAAGCCAATGCAACCATGTTGCAGGGCAAGCGCGGAGGCGGCGATCTTTCTGCAGTGAACGTAGGCGAACCTTCGCTGATGGTGTTGAATTGGGCTGAAGTCAGTCGTTCCGGAGAAGAGCCTCGAACGCGTCCCTTGTTCAACCTGCGTGGGCTGTTGGCATTGGCGCAACCATCGTCTGCCGAAGCCCAGCTGAGTGGCGTCAATATAGGTGATTATCTTTATAACCCTGATTCGTATGTTTCAGTGGAACCGCGCTTGAGTCGGCTTTTGAATCGTTCGGGTCTCGTTTTGCTTCCCGAAAAAAATCTCCGTGCCTATTTTGGACTTTTGCATTCACACACGTTTTCCTCCGACGGAATCGGTGATGCCCGCGATGCTTTTCGCATAGCGCGGGACGTTGCCGGTCTGGATTTCTTTGCTGTCACCGATCACGCTGAATATTGGTGGAAGAAGGCGTCCAGGGATTGGTCCCGATTGCTGGAACTCGAGAAATCGGAAAGCCGACCCGGTTTTGTTGCACTGGCTGGATTTGAGTACAGTCATCCCGTTCAGGGACACGTTGTTGTGCTCAATTCTTCGCATTGGACGAGTTTTCTCCAAACACCCACACTGGCCAAGTTTTATGACTGGCTGGCCTCGGACAATCAGGCTGGCTCCATTTCGATTTTCGCGCACCCAGGATTTCACAAATATCGAAACTTTTTTGATCTCGGGCATTTCAAGTTTGATTCACGCCTGAAGTCCAGGTTCGTCGGCGTCGAGACCACCCACAAGAACGTCTGGAGTCGCTCCTTGAAGGGCTACAGTGGGCGAAAGTCTCATCTTGATGAGGCCAGCGAACTAGGGTGGTGGCTGGCACCCATGGCCTCCCAGGACAATCACACTCCTTTTTGGGGAGTCAGCGACCAGAGCCGGATTGCAGTGCTGATGGAAGAAGAACTGTCACGGGATGCGCTGATGCGCGCACTTGCGCGTCGACATGTCTACTCCACTCAAAGTCCTCAATTGCAGCTGGTGTTGGCGCTTTACAACAAGAGTGAACTGGTCGCCGTGATGGGCGACATCAGGAGTCGGGCAAGTGTTTCAGACGAAGGCAACTTTTTGCGTCTGCGGATGATTGAGCCGAATCCCATGCTCAAGCCGCAAAAAATTGAATTTTTGATTGATGGGCGTGTCGTGCGCTCACTGACTTTTCTGGACAAGCCGTCTTCGCAAGCGGTCATGTATGAAGATTCCGAAGGTGAGCGGACTCCCTGGTGGGAACGCTTGTTGAACAATGGTTTGGTCACAGAAAAACCATACGACTGGCTGCTCGAGCCATTCGCGCAACTTGAGCCCGAAATTTTCGAGGTGAACGTTCCACTGTCTTTTCCGCCATGCCCGGTCAAATCAAAATCAGGCAAAAGCAAAGCCTGGACTTTTGGATTGCGCTTTTATCAGGGCCATAATTTGGACTATCTCACGACCACCGCGCCGATTGTGGTGAAATGCGATTAGGCCAGGTCGGCCAGGTCCTGCATTGACTTTCTGAAATGCCCGAGGCGATTTTTCAGCGTGAACGGAATTGTGGGCGAGAGAGGAAAAGTTGCCAGGCAAAAGCGATGGTACCCAAAAGCAGAAGTGGAAAGTCGCCCCACTCTCCGTAGAGGGTGCGTTCCTCAATCACTGGCAATGCTGCAACGGAATATCCACGCGTCATGAGTCCCAAGGGTTCCGACATGGGTTCGCCGGTTGGGGAAAGTGCGACGCTCGGACCCGTATTGGCTGCGAGGACGAAGCTTCGTCCGGTTTCGATGGCGCGGAATCGACCCAGTTCAAGAAACTCATAACCGGCGTTGCTTTTCCACATCCAAAGAAAGTTTGCTTGATTCACAAACAAGGACGCATTCCCTTGAGTGGACTGCGCGCGGGTCAAGTCGGATGAAATCGCATCAAAACAGATCAGCGGGGCCACTGCGTCGGTAGGACTGTAGGCCAATCCATCGACACTTTGTCCGCGCCCAACCTTCGAGACATTGTTGACGTTGTCGCGAACCAGGTCTCCAAGCCAAGGGAACTTGTCTTCAAGAGGAACAGTCTCGCCGAACGGCATGGGCACCCACTTCTTGAAGCTGGGGCTTCTGGAACCATCGGGGCGGAGCAGGAATGAAATCGAGTACATCGTTGCTTTTCTGGGGCCGAGGATGTCGAGTTCCTGCTTGTCGAATTCGGACGCCTGAACCAGGAGAGGTGCATTCCATTCCTTGATTTTTTTCTTGACGATTTCCTGGTCGTCCTTGGACCACGCAAAGTCGAATGGGGCCGTGCTTTCGGGCCAGACAATGAGATCGAATTGAGGAGCGTCCTTGCGGCTTGCAACCATTTCGTCGGTCAGCTCAATGATCGACGTGAGCGACTGCAGCACGGCGTCCTTGCCAAGTTCCACCTTGCGCGGAAGACCGGGAAAGCGAAAGTTGGGTTGGACAAATCCAACAGTTGTCTTGCGGGCCAGCTCTTGTCGCTCGCGCATCGACTTCAGGCGCAAATTTCCGGCTCCGAAAATCGCAAGCCAACATCCGGCGGTTGCTGCAACGGTGATACCAATCCGGCCCGGATTCCTCGCGGGATCTGAAAAAGCACGCGCGAGAACAAGGTTGCTGCCGATGACAAGAGCGGTCAGGCCGGATGAGCCAAACCATGCAGCCCATTGCGAGACCGACAAAGAACCATGCATGAGATTGCCGAATGTCCAGTGGAAAAAACGTGGGATGACCAATTCGAGGAGCGTGACCGAGAAAACAAGCGTCCATAAAGGGAAAGCAGCGGTCCCGCGCTTTGCGCAGCGAGATGCATTCCAGATGACCGGGAACAAGACGAACGGAAAATACAAGCCCGCCAGTATGCAATAAACACCAAACAAAATGCGGGTCACGTTGGGAGACAGTTCGCCAAACAGGACGGCTGGAACAGTCACCCAGTTGAACGCAAATGCAATCAGGACGGCACCGGTGATCCAACACAAAACAAACGCCTCAAGTCCCCGGGAAAAGGTGGTCACCTGTCGCAGTGTTGTTGCGTGCGCCCGTTGAGGCGACTGGTAGGTTGTCGGAAGCTTTTCGATGGCAATGAGGAGCGGAACAAGAGCAACCGGTATGACCCATGCCCAGGGCGAATTGACAGCAAAGAACCTCGGAAATCCGACAGACGTCAAAAGTCCGCTGACGATCGCTGCCAAAATACTCCAAAACTTGTGGGATCTGAACATGGTCGGCTTTCAAGTTGAGGGTTTGAGAAAATTCTCCCTATATGTAACATGGTGGGATTGGAGGTCACAACATGGTGATTTGCAAATTCTCATCGCACAATCCTCGTGCACGATCGGTTTCGTTCCTGACGTCTGCAGTGTTGGCGTCATTCGCAGCATCCATGGTGAGTCTGGCAGCAGAACCCAATGCGAAATCGGAAGCAATCAACAAAGCCACCGAAGCTCAAGCCGCTGAAGCGGAAAAGGGATCGCTCGTTGAAAATCTTCAAGGGCAGAAGCCGCAAATCGACTTTGCCTCCATGCGCTATGATTTTGGCGAGATTACCCGTGGACAGAAGGTTTCCTACGCATTTGAATTCAAGAATGTTGGCAGCGGTGCATTGCAGATCCGTTCGATCCACTCGGCCTGCGGATGCGTCAACACACGGGTCGAACCAAAGGATATCCTCATGCCTGGCGAGAAAGGCAAAATCTCGTTCGAATTCGATTCGTCTCATTTCGCCGGCAATATCGTCCGCACTCTGACGGTGGACACCAACCAGACGCGAAACTCGACCCTGACTCTTTCGTTTTCGGCAAACATCCGTGAGGAAATCAAGGCGACTCCAGCCCTCCTCGGCGTTGGAGAAATTTTGCCGGAATACAACAAGGCGTGGTTGATTCCTTTGCCAACCGGATTGCGCGCGACCGGCAGCGAATCCGAAACGATTCCTGCCGCTGCTGAAAAAGCCGGTTTGCCTGCAAGTGTGCTCTCGCAACTGAAGGACAGCGGCGAAGTGAAGCCTGTGTCGGTGACGACAAGTCATCCATCGATTGCCGCGGAGATCATCCCGCCTGCCGCAAAAGGCAAGGACTACCAGCTGAAAGTCATCTTCAAGGGAGGTCTGCCGATTGGTCCTCTCCGCGAAAAGGTGAGTGTCTGGAATTCATCCCGGCATTTGAAAGAGCTCATCGTTCCGATCTACGGCGACGTGGTCGGGCATGTGAAGCAAAGCGCCAAATACATCGAGTTTGGCGTCGTCACACGTCCGGAGGCCGTGCAGAGAACTTTGACCCTCAGTTCCGATCGCAAGGACTTCCTGGTTGAGAGCGTCACGGCGGAACTTCGCAGGACCGACTCGCTCGAAGGAGTTGGAATTGCTGATGTCCTGAAATATTCCACTTCGCGCACGGCCACAGGCACCGTCCTCAGTTTTGAACTGCGCTATCCCGAGAACATTTCCTCGGGCAGCATGCCAGTCAATGCGTCCGGCTTTTTCATCGTCAAGACCAACGACCCCGACTACAAGGAAATGAAAGTTCCATTTTTTGGGGTTCTCCGCAGGGATACCACCCGATGAACGAAACAACACCCGAGTCACCCGTGCCAACTCCAATTGCTCAAGTGCTCACCAGAGTGCACAAGCTCGATGCAATTCCGGAGCGAACTTTTTGGATTGGCCATATTTCTTTTGGAATCCTTGCTGTTGTTGGTTTGCTGATTATCATATTGGTCCGCGGGCCCCGTCGTCGGGATGCCCTCATCAGCACCAGCAGTTCCGAAGGAAAGGATTGAGTCGTGGGAATTCTCGACGCCTGGCGTGGTTATCGTGCCAATCAAAGAAGCAAGTCTTTTGAGAAGATGGGAGATTTGCTCAAAAATCAGGTGACCACAAAAGAGCAGCGCTGGGAAGCCATCGAGGGGCTTGCTTCTGGTGGGGATTTTTCCCTGGCAGCGCCGCAATTGATGAAAAGGTTTGAATTGGTTGTCGATCATGGAATTGTCGACAAGCGCGAGAAAGACCGTGTGATGGAAATCCTCATCGAGCAGGCCGAAATCTCACGGCCGCTCGTGTGTGATGCAGTGCGCAAGCAAAAAAGAATCTCATGGCCTGTGAAGCTGGCCGAGAAAATGCTTTCGACGGAAGATTACCTCAAGCTGCTTCTCGAGAGTCTGAACACTGAAAACGTGTTGTTCGACGAGACGCTTCATGAGCGCAACATTGAAATTCTTCTGGCCCTCAAGGAGCTGTCCGATGTTCGTATTGTCGAGCGGACTCGTCTGCTTGTGAAAAGCCGTGATGAGCAGGTCCGAATGGCGGCTTTGGAATGCCTCGAGGCGCAAGCCCGTGAACACAAAGAAGCCCGCGACTGTCTGTTGGCTCTCTTGGCAGAGCCCCTGACCGATGATAATTCCCGCTTTGTTGGTCTGGTGAAAACCATCGTTGCCCGGAATAAATGGGAGACGGCCAGTCCACAGTAAGGACGAGCCGATATGCAGCGAGCCCACAAGAGTCCGTTTTTAAGGGGGCTGGGACACCTGGCCCTGGTCGTGGACGACCTCGAGAAAGCCAAATGGTTTTATGGAGAGGTCCTGGGTGCCGACGTTGAGGTTTGGCGTGGGACCCAGCTGTTGATCCACGTGGGCCCCGACCTCATTGTTGCCAAGCTTTCGAGCGATGCCATCGATCAGGAACGCCAGTCTGGTCCATTCGGACGACAAGTCCTCGATCATTTCGGGTTCATGGCTGACAGCCCCTCGCAGGTGGATGCCTTGGCAAAGCGATTGAGCGAATCCGGCCTGCAGATTGTCAAAGGGCCATATGACCGCTCGGATGGTCGCAGTGTCTATTTCCGGGATCCCTTCGGAAACCTTGTCGAGTATTTGTATTACAAGCCGCGCTGAGTCGTGTTCAGCCCGGGACTGAAATTGAATTTTAAATTGTTTTGATGGTGAATTGGTTCAAATGACGAACGAGCAAATTTTAATACTGGTCCTTGTGGCATTGATTGTTGGTGCTGGCGCTTTCCTGCTCGGCAAACGGAGCGGCAACAGGTCACTGCCAACCGCGAAAGAGCAACGAATTCCTGGTCAAGCCGGGGTATCACAAGCACAAGAACGAGAAAATCTTGATGAGCAACGAGAACGCCAGGTTGCTGCTCCTCTGGAGGTGCAGGCCGCGACTCGGCCAGGCGTCGAGGAAGCTGTGGCTGCGACGAGTTGGTTGAGCCGCTTGTCCACCGGCCTGAGCAAAACCCAACAGCACCTGGTCAGACAACTGGATTCGTTGTTCACAAGCACCGCAGATAAAGCATCCCGTGAGGCCATACTCGATGGAATGCTCGAGATCCTCGTGCGTGCAGATGTCGGCATTCGCACAGCAGAGTCTCTGATCGAAAAAGTTCGACACGAGCTTCCCGGTGATGATCTTTCCGATGCGCAAGCCGTGAAAGGTGTTCTGCGCAAGGAAATTCTGAGAATGTTGAGCGTCGATAAACAATGGAGTCTTGTCCCGGAAGGAAACACGGGAACACCAACCGTGGTCTTGATGGTCGGCGTCAATGGTGTTGGCAAAACGACAACAACAGGCAAGCTGGCTTTCAAGGAACGTCAGGCCGGCAAAAGCGTGATTGTTGGTGCGGCCGACACTTTTCGTGCAGCGGCAGTGGATCAATTGGAAGAGTGGGCCAAACGCGCGGGCGCCGAGTGTGTGCGTCTGACGGAAGGAGCCGACCCTGCCTCGGTTGCATTTGAATGTGTGAAGCGGGCTGTAACTCAACAAACCCAGCTCTGCCTCATCGACACTGCAGGACGTCTGCACAACCGCCAGGACTTGATGCAGGAGTTGGGTAAAATTCGTCGGGTGGCAAGCAAAGACGTGCCAGGAGCACCCCATGAAGTGCTGTTGGTTCTTGATGCCACAACGGGACAAAATGCGCTTCAGCAGGCCAAATCATTCCGCGAAGTCGCTGGCGTCACTGGGCTCGTGTTGACCAAGCTCGACGGCACCGCCAAAGGTGGCGTGGCGATCGCCTTGGCCAGCGAATTGGGCTTGCCAATCCGCTACATTGGTGTTGGAGAAAGCGTCGACGATTTGCAGCTCTTCAAGGCCGACGAGTTTGTTGACGCACTCTTCACTCCGGGCCATTCCGCGACGCAGGAGCAGACGATGCTGAGAGGTTTGCCGGGCAAAGAACAGCCCAAAGGATTCAGTTGACTTTGTCGTTTTCAATGGTCAAGGTTTGGCCTTCTTTGAGAACGACAGGAATGTGTTTGTAATCCATTCCGGTGGGAGTTGCCTGGCCACACAGTCCCACTTTCTGAACGCTCACGGGAAAGTCGATTTCGATTGGCAATGAGCCTGTTTCATTTGTGATGAACTTGGGATTTCCGCCAACACAAGCAGCCTCATCTTTCTCAATTCCAATGACCCGGGCAAGTTTGGCCACGGATGTGCTTTTCACAAGCACACGTGCAAATCCAGGAGCAATGGGTGCCACGGCCACATCGTTCTTGATGACGAGCTTTTGGTCCTTCTTCAGTTTCACTGGAACAAGCTTGTAGTCCATGCCCGTGGGAGTGGCTTGTCCACACAAGCCAATCTGAGTGACCGTCAGTGGGACTTCCATCACGATTTTTTCCGAGGGTTTTACAAACACAACGTGCTTGGGATTGCCACCCAAGCAATGTGCTTCATCTTTTTCAATGCCGATGACTCGCACAAGCTGTCGAACCGAGGTGCTTTCAACCACGACTGTTGCCTGATCGCCTTTTTCGGTGACTTCCTTGCTGCTGAGTGTGTTGTAGTTTCGATTGATGCAGCCAAATGCAACGAGCATTGGAATCGTCAGGGCAAGAGGAGTGATGATTTTCATGAGTGATGTGTCCCGCTGTTGTATTGTTGAGCTGAAGAATCTTCCATCAAGAATATCATTTTGAAACAACAATAACCCCTTGATTGAGGCATTTTTGGCGTTTTGATTGTCTCGAGGTGTTTTTACGCAAACGAGCTTGCCTCGATGGAATGCTCGAGATTCTCGTGCGGGCAGACGTCGGGATTCGCACAGCAGAGTCGCTAATCGAAAAAGTTCGACACGAACTTCCCGGTGAAGATCTTTCTGATGCGCAAGCCGTGAAAGGCGTTCTGCGCAAGGAAATTCTGAGAATGTTGAGCGTCGACAAACAATGGAGCCTTGTCCCGCAGTCAAACACGGGAACACCGACCGTGGTTTTGATGGCGGGCGTCAATTGTGTTGGCACGGCCGTGGATCAATTGGAAGAGTGGGCCAAACGCGCGGGCGCCGAGTGTGAGCGTCTGATGGAAGGAGCCGACCCGGCCTCGGTTGATTTTGACTGTGTGAAGCGGGCTGTTTTTTAACAAACCCAGCTCTGCCTCATCGACACCGCCAAAGGTGGCGTGGCGATCGCCTTGGCCAGCGAATTGGGCTTGCCGATTCGTTACATTGGCGTGGGCGAAAGCGTCGATGATTTGCAGCTCTTCAAGGCCGATGAGTTTGTTGATGCGTTGTTCTCGTCTGAACGTTCGGCGATGATAAACAACCCTCAGCAGTCTGCAGGATTCAAGGAAGTGCAGTCTTGAGCATATGGTGAATGGCAGAACCTGAACGAGCGTAATCGAAGCTTGACTCAGCTGTGTTCAAGAATTGAGTTTGGCTGCGACTTAAGCAGGTTTTTCGCGCATCAAATGCAACTTCTCAAGTTTATCCAATGAATGCCGTCCACTTATAGAATAAATGTCGACGACCCCGCGGAGGTGTCTGTGCGGCCAATATCGCGTCAAAAGCGACTTTTTTGGTTAAAAATCGTTTTGGCTCGTAGAACCCTGCTGTTCATCCATATTTTATTGGGCTGTTCATCCGCAATGAGCTTTTTGTCGGGCCGTTTGGGCAATCCAGGTGCGGGCGCAGAGAACGTTGCCAACAAAACAACCGGTGGTGAAATAGCCAATCAGCCCACCCCAGCCGGAACGGTCGCATCGAGCAACGATGAAAAAGAATTGCCCACGATTGAAGTTGCTGGTGTGAATCTCACCTCTGAATGTGTGGATCTCCAATTGTCCGGGAAAAATTCCGACAGCAAAGTGCTGCGTTGCGAGATTAAAACCGATTCAGATTCAGAATCATCGATGAAAGTTGGCAGGTTCACACTCAAAAATCTCAGGAGCAACAATATTGTTTCTGCCTCGGGAGTGGCCGGAGTCAAAGCTGCGCCTCCAGAAACCTGGCGCGTTTCAAGGAAATTGAGCATCGATGTGGAATTTGATGTTCCGGTGTTGGAAATTCAAGAGATGCGCAGTTTGCCCGCGAGTTTGATCCTGGAAAACGTGGTCTTGAACGGAGCACCTGTTGTTGAACCGGTCGTTTTCAAACCACTGGCCAGGGATTTCAGCATCCCGGATCCCCTTTGCGGGAGTGGAGTAGCTTCCATTGACTTCCAATCAACATTCAGGAGACAGACTGGCGAAACTCTGGATGGTACGGATTTCACGAGTGAGGTAAACATACCCGCTGCCAAGACAGCGCTCGGCAATGCGACAATCTGTTCGGTCGAATTTCTCAACAACATTGTTTTGGATTTCGACGGAATCACGGTTTCAGAGTACCGTTTTGAAATGACACTCGGAGGAGTCGACAATCTTCTCTTGACCAACATAGAAAACGTTGAAACCATTTTTGGCTTTCCTGCAATTTTCAATATGGGAAAGATTAAAAATCTGCCCACAAGAACGTCGCCCAATACAGAGTTGAAATATGGGGCTGACCTGACTCAATTGAGGAGTCAGATTGGGGGAGTGAAGCAATGGTGTGCTTTTGGCGTTCAGGATTGCTTTCTGACCGACCCTGGCAACCCAAGCCGGCTGACAATCAACTTGATGAATTTGCCGTCTTCGTATCTCGTCAAATTTGCCCGTTCATTTCTGGGACTCGATGTTGCTGGAAGCCCTCTGACGCTTCAATTGCAGAAGGTTCCCCAGAACATTTCAGGCCGCGTAGCCGTCCTCAGCGCAGATCAGGTTTTGGATATCCGAGTCACTTATGTTCCCGCCCTCTGATGCCGCATGTAGTTGAATGTTTTTTTCAACATTTTGAATGGTTAATGGGGGATGGGCGGTGCCTGACCATTCCGTATCCAGAATGAGTTATTTTTTCGCGATGTTTTGCCGAACATGCAGAAAAAGAGGGAAGAGCCTCAGTCTCGTGGTCGGGGAGCGTTGTAGAGGATAACCAAGCCGTGAAGACCGAATGGGACAATCGGATTCTGGTGGTTTGCGACATCGGCGAAACGGCTGATGCGTTGCTGCGTGGCGTTGATTCGCTTCTTGGTTCCGCTGAAGGGCTTGCGCCGGAACTTCTCAAAGAGGCACCGCTCAAGGTCGTCGCCTCAGCTGACGTTGCGAAACTCAAATATCGCTTCCAGAATGGAAAATGTCCTGTTGGTATTTTGCTGGTTTCAGAAAACAAGGATTCAACCGTTGAACAAACCAAGGGCCTAACAAACGATTCCTCAAACTCGCGCAGTCTGGAAGGACTGATATGCGAACTTGACGGGACGTTCTCCAAATCCATATTCCAGCGCACGTTGGTGATGACCAACCGTCTGGATCATTCGTCACTGCGCTTTCTGGGTGAGTTTGGAATCAAAACCGCGCAGTTGGTGAATGACCTTCGTTCACCCGCAGAACCTGAATGCCGCAAGCTTTTTGGCAAATTGTTGTCTGTCATCGGCAGTTGTTCATTTGCCGAATATCAGAACCTCTGGCTTGATGATGAAAAACTCGCATTCAAATTGGAAAATTGGCAGACCCTTGCAGAAAACGAAAAATCGGTCTTGGAAAAATCATTGCGCGGAACGTTGGGCAGCGAGCTGTTTGGGAAATTCAAGGACCTGCGCGAATCACTTCGGGACGACTCGAAAAACACCTTTCTCAAGGCAGTGCTCGAACTTCTGGGCGGTCGTCCTGATCATTTCAATGCCCAATGTCTATTGGCCGCTGTGCGCATCCGGCAAGGGGATTGTGGCGATGCAGTGCAGACACTTTTGCGTTTGAACACTCTGAGCCCCAGGAACCCGCTGCGACACACACAGCTGGGTCGTTGCTACATTCAGTTGAACCGTATGGAACTTGCAGAGCATGCTTTTGTCGACGCACTTTCTTTGGATCGTCATCAGAAAGAAGCGCGTATGGAATTGTGCCGCATGAAGCTTGCCAGCCGCGATTTGCAGGCCGTAGACCAGTTGATTCGCAAGACTGATGACCCGATTTTGCTTGCGAAATTCTACAACTCAATGGGAATTGTCAGTGTCCGTGAAGGCAGGATGGGCGAAGCCGTAGGTTATTATCTTATGGCCCATGATGCAGTTCTGAATTCAGAAGAACAATTCAAGATTCTTGTGAACATGGGTATTGCCTACGCAAAGTGGGGTAAATTTGCGGAGGCAAATTATTACGCCGGAATTGCGGCCGCGTTGAACCCTTCCTCGCAGACACTGGCGCGTTTGAAATCAATACTTGAGCTGCGCGAGGAGAATATTTTCCGACAGGATTCCACATATGAAATATGACAAGACGAACAGCGAACCTGCGCGCCATCGCGCGGAACGAGGGCCGGGAACCCTGGCTGGAATTGACGTGTGGCTGGTGGAAGCAGAGCAATCAACGCTTGAATTGTATCGCCGGTTGTTGGTTCAAGCGGGTGCAAGTGTCACATGTTTTGAAAGTGCATCTGCATTTTTGCGCCCGTTTGCTGAAGCTCCTGTGGGTGTGGATGAAATGGCAAAAAGGCCCGACGTTGTGCTGGTGGATCTCGTTCTTCCGGATGACTCCGGGGTGGCGGTGATTGAATTCTGCCGACAACACTGGCCCATGGTTCCCACATTGGCTTTCAGCACGTTTGCAAGTGTGGAGGACGCTGTGTCGGCCATGCAGGCGGGCGCATGCAATTATATACGCAAGCCCGTGCACCTTGAAGATCTTGTTGTCGAGACAGGAAAAGCGCTCAGGCACGCCGAGTTTTTGGGGCGGCATCAAAGCCTTCAAGACTCCTTCAGGATCCTCAATATTGCCCGTTCTTTGGCTGTTGTTCCCGACCGAAAAGAGTTGCTCAAGGCTTTCATCCGCTCGCTTTCCAAAGAAATCAAACTGAGCGAGGGTTTTGCTTTTCTTTATGACGCCAATCTCACTTTCCCGGAGTTTTTGCTCGACTTGCGGCAGGGAGGCGTGTCACGCAGAGAGCCCTTTGAATTCGTGCAAAAGTTTATAGTCCCTGTGCTTGCCGACAAGAAAAACACTTCTCATGCATTGGTCACGGGGAATCTTGCGGAGGTGATTCATCCTGCGATTTCCGTCACGCCTGATCAACGCTTCATCATTGTCGAGTTTGGCACCCATTCCGGAAACCGCGGAATTGTCGTTTTCTCGCCCTCTGATCTCAATTCAAGCGCAGTGCTGGCCCGGCTCGGTGAACTCGACCCGATGCTTGACCAGACAGGCCGTTCCTTCCAAAACCTGGACACCGTCGCGTCAATGCTGTTGGTCGACGAGTTGACGGGTCTTTATAACCAAAGGTTCATGAAAGTCGCACTGAATCAGGAGGTGGCCCGTTGCCAACGTTACGGCGGGCACGTTTCGTTGATGTTCATCGACCTCGACAAGTTCAAGTCGATCAATGACACGCATGGTCACATTGTGGGATCGGAGATGATCAAGAGGGCAGCCCGTATCTTGCGTGATTCCGTTCGTGATTCCGACTCCCTCCTTCGTTATGGTGGAGACGAGTTTTGTGCGATTTTGCCGAACACCAACCTGGAAGGAGCATTCACCCTTGCGGAGCGCATCCGCAGCTCATTCGAAAAGTCGGTGCTCGATTTGAGTTCCGTTTCCGGAGTTGCTTCGGCGCGACAATTGAACGTCACGGCAAGCATCGGCGTGGCCAGTTTTCCCCAATGTGCAGAATCGGCAATTGAGCTCGTCAACGCTGCCGACGCTGCAATGTATGATTCCAAGCGTTCGGGCAGGAATCGAGTCAGTGTATTCAACAGGAAGAATGCAGCTTGATTAAAAAAGGTGCATGTAAAAGCTTTTTTTCAGCCGGCTTCCCCTCAACACTTTTCTTCAATCAATTAAATCTTTCCTGTGAAGAGGAATTCAATTAGAGCTTTCATTGTGCAGCAGATGTACCTGTGAATGAAAGGTCGTGTCGCATGAACTCAAGTTGGGCAACGCTTCCGCTCCCGAACGGCTCGCTCTCCACCATGATTGCTGCACGACTCTCGGCGAAACACGTGCTGCCGATGATGTCGACTCCATTCAAGGTTTCTCTGGGGGATGGGAGCATTCTCACCGGAGAAATAGATTGCCTTAGCAATTCCAATCCCAAGGCCAACATTATTTTGGTGCATGGGCTTGGCAGTTCCTGCCATGACCCATCCATTGTCAGGCAAGCTCGTTTTCTGGCCCAAAGAAACTTCAAGGTCTTTCGCCTGAATCACCGCAACATCGGTTCGGGCAAGGGGAAGGCATTGGGTTTTTACCATGGATTTCGGGGGCCAGACATCAAGGAAGCTCTGGCGGATCTGCATAAAAGAGAACCCGGTGCCCGGTGGATTCTGGTCGGTCACTCCATGTCGGGCAACATGGTTTTGAAGATTGCCGGGGTGAAGGAGCATGCCGATGAATTGAAAAGCATGGGGTGTGTGGGTGTTTCGGCGATCAGTCCGGTGGTGGATTTGCGCAGGTCAAGCCGCTCGATGCACAAGCCGATGTTTGGCCTGTTCAACACGCTGTTTCTGAAAAAAATCAACGCTTATATCCGTCGCCTCGACAATGTTGACGAGTCCTTGAAGACTGCGGCAAGGGGAGCGAAAAAACTGTTCGAGTTCGATGAACTGTTCTTGGCCCCAGCCTTGGGTTTGCCCGGCGCGCAAGCATATTACGACTTGGCATCAAGCAAAGACGTTCTCGATGAAATCCAAATCCAAACCGAGATCTTTTTGGCGAAAGACGACCCGATTGCTCCCGGCACCTACAAAATTCTTCAACAAACAAAAAACCCGAATCTGCGCATTCATGCGTCTCGATTCGGGGGGCATCTGGGCTTTCTTCGCTTCGACTTCAAAGCGCGGAAATTCAACTTCTTCATTGATGAGTTGCTGGGAAAGACTTGTGACCAGATGATCGCCAATGTCCCGGTTCCGGGCGAAATTCCCCCGCAGTGAAAAAACTGCACGGTTGGCAGAGTCAATCTCGCTGGAATTCCGGCCGGGAAAACCTTCAAGCGATCACAGTTCCAAGACAGCCGAGAGAATTTCCCGGTCCTCTTTCACCGGCAAAGAAACACTTTCAAGCCAATCACTGCGGCTCTGGTTCCAGCCAAATTCGTTGACCATGAACTCGAAGGCACGCAGTTGGGTCAGCACCCGACGCACTGCCATGTTTGTTCCACGCAAACCTTCGCGCGCGCTCAAATCGCAGTAATCCGAAATGTGCAGCGGTGCTTCCTGAGTGCAGTCGAAAGGCATCATCAAACAAATTTCCGCATCGGCATCCGAGTCCAACACTCCGTTGTTCCATTCCCGGAATCCGTTGTGCACGCGAATTTTCAGGCGTTGGTTGGAAACCTGTTCGCGGTGTTGAACGATTGTGCATGCCAAAAGAACATCTGCTTCGAGTTGCGGAGACAGGCGCCAGCATTTGAGTGGTTTCTTTTCGAGCGCAAGAGTCTCGGGTGCAACGGGGCGCCACTGTGCGCTCGTCCGTTGCGTGTAAAGCAGACGGTACCAAAGCAAATCGACGGTGGAGACGTAGGGAAGGGTGCGCCACCAATTGTTTTCCTGGGCCTGAAGAGTGTCGCCTGCAATGGATGCGGGTCTGAGGGCTTCGCCTTCGGAATCGAGGATTTCGCACATGGCCGCAGCGGGTGGCAGTCCGGCAAGCTGACAGAGTTCCATAACCGCTTCCGTGTGTCCTGTTCGGGCAAGAAGTCCACCATCTTGTGCACGCACCGGGAACACATGCCCCGGGCTCAAAAAGTCGTGGTGCGTGGTTGTGGCTTCGCCCATCAGGCGAATGGTGTGCGATCTGTCACTGGCAGAGATGCCACTCGTGATGTTGTTTCGGGCGTCAATGGAGAGCGTGAAGCCAGTGTGTGACATGCCACCCGGCCACTTGGGTGCCGAAGCAATTCCGAGTCTGTCGGCGAGCTCGTGCGAAACGGAGACGCACAAAAGCCCACAGGCTTTGCGGATAGCCAGATTCACAAGTTCCGGTGTCGCAAATGAGGCGTGAAAAACAAGGTCTGCCTCGTTTTCACGGCGTCCATCGTCACCCACGAGAATAGCCTGCCCTTGCGAAAATGCCTGAACAGCCCGGCTGACCCGGTTTCTCATGGCTCCCAGTTCGCGGGAATGGCTGTTGGCTGTGGCCCTCATTTATCCCTCACTTGAATCTTTAAGACCCTGAAAAGTCGCAACTTTCACATTTTTTCGGAACTTTTGGGTCAAGCCCCGCCGGCGAACCTCCGAAGCAACCACGTCCAAGTTTTGACGCTGTTTTCAGAGGTCGTAATCCAACTCTCGGGCAGGGAATATTATGGAACGTCAAAAAACGAAATGGCGTTTTCAAAATATCGCAACTCTGGGGTCGCTTGCCTCTGTTTTGGCGGTTTGCCCGGGGGTTACGCAGGCCGATCTTGTCGACAGGTCCCAGGACAATCCAGAACAGCCATTGGTGAGACTAGCAGCCCGGGCGCCGCATCTTTCGGCAGGTGCCCCGCCGCTCCCCGGCCTGAAGGGGTCCTTCAGCGATTTCAGGATGCCGGATGAAGAGCGGTTTTGGGAAATTCACGGGGTCAAGACCAGCCCCGAGCTCAAGCGAGCCGTACAAAGACTTTCAGAGCACCTCGTCGGGACCTCGCGAGAAAAGACTGCGGCGTTCAAATACTGCGAAGCGCGCAAGGAAACCGCGGGCAAACTCGACAAGTTCATCCTCACGCCAGAGGGGATCTCGTGCTTGTATTGGCGTTGGCAAAACCTTCTCAAGGAGCGCAAAGCGGAAGAGGCTGCAAACAAGCCCAAGGAGGCCCGGGCCACCTCACATGCCTCCGCAGGCAAAAAGAAATCCGGACGCAAAAAACAAGTGATTGCGACCGTGAGCTTGAGATCGACGACCGAATTGATGGCATTTTCCGGTGTGCCATACGATGTGGTACTCAAAAAAATCGAGTTCAAAAGTGAAGCGGAAGCTCTGAAGGCAGCGCGCATCGCACAGGAGTCTCCCAAGGACTGTCGCTTGACGTCCGTTCGTTCGGCAGTGATGCGTGATTTGGAAAATTTTCTGCCCAGCGAGTCCATCTGGTCTGCCATGAATCAAGTTTACGGGGTGTTGGCTCCTTGCCTCGACCCGGGACACGAGGCCTTCGAGTTGGTCAACGGAAGGTTGGCTTTGCTGAGTCTCGATCGAAACCAAATCGATCGTTCAGCGTCGTTGCTCGAGGTCACGCTTCAAGGGAAGAGCCTCAAGGATGAACACACTTATCTTTTCTGGCGCGGGTTTATTGATTCGCTTCAGGCCGCCCCGGTGGCTGCGTCCGCATCACCGGCTCAAGCCTCGCAGGCTGGAGGCAGCTCAACTTCGGCCCCGATCAGCGGAATGGTCAAGCCCAGAAACACATATTGGGACAGATTGATTGAGCGCTATCCACTGACACTGCATGCTCTGGTTGCAGACCAAATCAATGGCAACGACGCCTATGAACGCTATGCCCAGCGTCCGCAGCCCAACGTCAGTGCATACGAAGGACAGGAATGGAATCTTGAAAATGTGTCCCACCTGATGTCGGGCATCTACATGGTGAAAGGCAAGAAGGCAGAGCTCGACAGAATCGCACGTTTGCTCGAAGACGGCGTGGGTCTGTTGTCTTTCGAGTCGGCAATGTTCAGGGTCAAGATGTTCGAAGCCGCGGGTCATCAGCGTTCCGTTATCAAGACGGTCTCCCAAAGCGTGAAAACCTTCGGTTCAGCAAATCTGAGTGTGCCGCTCTTGTCATTGTTGTATCCGGTCAAGTTCAGGAATGAAATTGCCCAGCAGGCTTCCTACATCGATCCTGCTCTGATTTTTTCGCTCATTCGTCAGGAAAGCTCATTCAATCCAAAGGCAACCAGTCCCGTGGGTGCACGAGGATTGATGCAGGTGATGCCCAACACCGCGCGCAGGATTGAGCGCAAACGCAATCTCGATCTCTACGATCCCAACACCAACATTCGTTTGGGCTCAAAATATTTGAACATCCTCTGGAAGAAGCATGGTGGGGATTATTCCCGATTGATTGCGTCCTACAATGCGGGTCCGAACAATACGCTCAAATGGGACAACCGCTACCGTGGCCATGTTCCTTTGCTGTTTGCGGACCTGGTTCCGTTTCCGGAAACACGCCATTACGTGAGTGGCCTGATGAGGCACATGTACTGGTACAGGGCCTTGGTTTCGCACATCAAGGAAAATTCGGGAGCAGCAAAGATCAATTGGTCGTGGGCATTGATGGATGTGGTGCCACGAGGTGAGCAATTCGGGATTGCCAGAGACAAGGTCGCTCAAGTCAAACTGGAAACCCTGCCTTGGATGACTCCCCAGATGGGCAAGTCGGCCGCCGAGCGCTGAAGGACCTCAGCGTGCGTCAATGGAGTCGATTGATGCAACAGGATCGTGGGTCGGCAAAATAAAAACCCAGTCGGGCATGGCTTTTTTGGAATCATCGAGGATCCTGGCGAGACAGACACGCTGATTGAGTTCGAGCGGAATGGCCTCGTTCATCACATACGAGACCGCCGTTTGCCCGATAACGAGACCTTCATAGGAAATCTCGAATTGGTTTTGCTTCTCGAGGCATTTGACGAAACCCTGGTTGGAGGGAGGAAAGCTCGAATCACCGGCCGGACTGTTGATCAGAATGCGGATGCGTTCGCCCCGGACAAATGCTTCCCGTCCACCCAAATTCAGATTGTTTGTGCCATTGGGATGAATTTCAAGGCGACAAAGTCCGGATTGTGCGCTGCCCTTCACAACGAACGGGCGCGCATAGTTGGACCAGCTGCCATCGAGCCACATTTCTTGTCCATTTGCGGTCGTCAATTTGCGGGGCGGCAACGATGCACAAGGAATGAGGTCTTCGCGCAAGAGAATCAACGAGGCAGCTGCGAGTTTGGCCGAAGCTGACTGTGCGAAGCGATCTTCATCGAGGGAATGGGGGTGCTGTCTGCCGTTGGCTGGTACACGTGTTGCCAGCGCGCGATAAGAATCCAGGCGTGCCTTGTATGTTGGTCCGCACGATCCCACGAGTTGCGTCGAAAGCAACGCAACAGCGAAAGTGGAATAGGATATCAAGCGCAGAACGTTCAACGGAACCTCCCCGTTCTGGGTATCGGATGGAACACGTTGAAATGAAGGGCGTCAAAGACCCGCGATTGCGAGCCAATTCGCATAGAGAGCTTCGGACCTGTCGGCAAGAATCGAACGCTTCAGGCCTTTGTCCAGCTTTTTGCCAGGTTTTAAATTTTCTAGTTCTGGATATTTTGCCTTGCTCTTTTCAAGATCTTCGGTGCTGACTTCACTGAAGAGTCCCCAGTGAATATTCATCGGGCAGTAGTGTTCGGGCAAACTGTCGCGCAGGTGCGCCACCAGGCTGCCCATCGCGGTGTCCTTGGGAGGCAAAACAAATTCCCTGTTTCGCACTGCCGTTTGTCCGACGAGGTGGCCAATCAGAAGGCCCGTCGCTGCGCTTTCCACGTAACCTTCAACCCCGCTGATTTGCCCAGCCAGCCACACGCTGGAATTGAATTTCAAGGACAAATCATTTCTGTTCAAAAGTCGTGGTGCATTCAGATAGGTGTTCCGATGCATGCTGCCCATGCGATGAAACTCCGCGTTGGCAAGACCAGGCAACATTCGAAAGATCCGCTTCTGCTCGGGCCATTTCAAGCGCGTTTGAAAGCCAACCATGTTGAATGAGCCATCGCCGAGTTTCTCGCGGCGCAGTTGCACGGCTGCATAGGGCCGTCGACCCGTGCGCGGATCATCAAGACCCATCGGCTTCATGGGCCCAAATGCAAGTGTCATGGGCCCACTGTCCGCCAGCACCTCAATTGGCTGACAACCGTTGAAAAACCGCGGCTCCTCGAAATCATGATAGGGAACTTTTTCACCATTCTTGAGAGCTTCAACGAAGGCGAAATATTCTTCCTTGTTGAGAGGCAGGTTGAGATAATGACCCGTTTCGCCATCGTTGACGTGGCCACCCGAGGGGTCGACTCCTGCCTGCAGTTCTTTCAGTTTTGCATCGCGTGACGCGGTTCTGGTCTTGCGGTTGGCAAAAAAGGCAATCGCATGATCGATGGTATCGCCATCGATGATGGGAGCGATCGCATCATAAAAATAGAGACCCTGGGAATCGGTTCGGGCACGCAAGTCATCTGCAAGCCCGTTCGCAGTCAGTGGTCCTGTGGCTATGATGACCTTTTCAACACCATAACCGAAGACCTCATCAACACTTTGCACCTGTTGTTCATGGACAGTGATCCCTGGATGATTCCGCAATGAGTGGGTGATGAAACCGGAAAACAACTCACGGTCCACAGCCAGAGCTTCTCCAGCAGGAACTTCGCTTTGTTGGGATGCAAGGATCATCAGGCTTCCCAACGCCTGCATTTCACTTTTCAACAGCCCGGCAGGGTTGAGTCGACTTTTGCTTTTAAGGCTGTTCGAACAGACAAGTTCCGCAAAATGATGCGGCTCGGATTGAGCAGGTGTGGGCGAGTGCGACTTCATCTCGAAGAGCAGGACTTCGGCATCATAAGTGTTGGCCAAGACCCAGGCAGCTTCACTGCCTGCTAGTCCTGCTCCAACCACTGCAATTCTTTTTTTCAAGGACAATCCAAATTCGTGGTTTCAACGTAACACATGAGTTCGGGTGACCAGCGCATCAGCGCGGGGCGATGCATGAAGAATGGTCCCCAGGCAACCCGAATGGTTTCGGGCTTGGCGTAACATGCTGTCTGGCCTGTCGTCACGAGGGTGAGGTCATCATCTACAACAGGCATGCCGTTGTAGACGCGATCTGGAACTTTAAGCCAACAGTTCTGGTTGCTTTTGTTGACTTTGCAGGCAACAGTGTCCTTGAATTTACTGCAATCGCGAGAAATGCCTGTTCCTGCGACAGGTGTCTTGGCCGGGACAGGAGCATTTCCGGGGCGAGCCACCAGGAATTGTCGGCTCATATAACCAACCTTTCCTTTGTATCTGACTTTTGTCCAATCCGGGCCCGAGTTTCCAAGGCTGCACACTTCGTCGCCCTCATTTGCGCAATCAATCATGGCGGCCGATGTGTTGGGTTGTTCACGCTGCTTGAGGCAGCTTGTGGTGCCTGTGACAAACATCGAAATGCACTCGCCACTGTCACCGGACGCAACGGAATTGTTGAGCTCGTTGTAGAGCTCCATCGGCCACGTGGGTTGCAGGCAAATCGAAGGGTCGCCCTTGTCGTATTTCATCTTGCAGGCTTCAACCAAGGTCTGCGGAAATCCGCCTTGCGGTGCACACTTGGTCTTCACTTCGTCGCACACTGGGGCTGCGGCTGCCGGGCTTTGAAGCGGGGCTGGCGCAACAGGTGCGGGCTCATCGGTTTGCTCGATGGGCTGGCAAGCGTTGAGGTTTGCAATCAGCACAGTGGCGGCTCCTGCCGCAACCAGCATCAGATAATTATTGACCCGACGAGCCATGGCTCAGTCCTCCTTGGACAGATACATACGCTCGGGGTATCGGAGGCGTTGGGTACAACTTGAGCAAAAAGCTCGGTGGTGGCGAAGATTTGACGAAAAAAAAAGTACCACTTCGTCACGAAGTGGTACGCAAGGAAGAACAGACCATGTCCGACAACGTAATCTTTCGATCACCTTGCCCTTTGGGCATGCGGAAATTTGTTCCGCTGCGGCCGCCGGGTCAAGTTTCGCGAAGCGTATTGCTTCAATTTCACAATTTGATGTTTTAATGCAATTGTCGAAAGGTTACTTTGTGTTGGACCAAGCCGCAGACAAGGAGCCCAGGGTGGAACAGCGAGCCTACGTGGTTGTGACTGGCGCACATGGATTTATCGGAAACCATATCCTCGAAAAAATTCTCACCGCCGAAATTTCGGACCTCAAAAAAGCCCCGGAGGATTTGACCGGGGAAGAGCAAAAGCCGCGAACGGCCCAAGTGCGGTTTTCACAGCAATTGAATGTTCCGCAAAGTTCGCTGGATGTTTGGGCCGTGGATTTGCCCGAGTCGACAAGTCGTCCGACGGCGCATCGTTTTGCCCAGTCCAGTCGGGTGAAGATGGTTTTCCTCAAGGACCTCATGAGTGAACTGAGGGCTGCCAGCCATCCACCGCTGGCAGTCATCCACAACGGTGCCTGTTCTTCCACGGTTGAAACCAACCCTGCAGTTTTTTCCGAATTGAACGTCGGCTCTTCGCAGGACCTTTGGAATTACTGTGCCGAAAAAAATATCCCCTTCATTTATGCTTCAAGTGCCGCAGTGTATGGCGACGGACTGAAAGGTTTTTCAGATGCCGGTGCATCTGCATCGGGATTCACTCCCCTCAATCTTTATGGTCATTCAAAGCTCGACTTCGACCTTTGGGCACAGTCCCAAAGCAAGGCGCCACCGTACTGGTTTGGTCTGCGTTACTTCAACGTCTACGGTCCATTTGAAGGTCACAAGGGGGGGCAGGCAAGCATGGTTTTCCATGGCTACCAGCAGGCCACCCGAACCGGTTCGATTCGCCTCTTCAAAAGCAACACGGCCCGTTATGGCGATGGAGATCAGCTCCGGGACTTTGTTTACGTGAAAGACATTGTCCGCGTGACGATGCATCTGTTGAAAATTTCCCTTTCGCAGAGCCTTCCGCAAACGGCGCAAAACCTGTTGTCCGGCCCCGGGCGTGGTTGCTTTGTGAATGTTGGCACAGGCGAGGCCAGAAGCTGGAACCATCTTGCCGCTGCCGTTTTTGATGCAATCGCACTGCCGCGCAAGATCGAATATATTGAGATACCGGGAAATATTGCAGGTCAGTATCAGAACTACACGTGTGCCGACATTTCAAACCTGAGAGCTTTGGGTTTCAAGGCGAAGTTCACAACTCTCGAGGACGGTGTTCGCGAGTATGTCCAGCGATATCTGATGCGCGGTCTTTGAGGAGCAGAAATGAGTGTTGCAGGCGAACTGACAAGGAAAGTCTATTGGTCCCCTTACGGCGGCGAACTCGGGGCCCTTTTGAAGCAATCAACATATTTTTGGTTGATTTTGGCCGTTGCGGTCATGGCATGGGGAGTCTGGCGCAGGGTTCAAATCTGGCGCATCGGCAAGCCCGAGGCAGCATTCGACAGACCTCTTGAGCGCTTGCTGCGCATGCTGAAAGGCACGCTCGGTCAGGCAAAGGTTTTGCGCGCGCGACGCATGCGCGATCCCAAACCGCGTTCATACTTTGCAGCGTGGATGCACGGACTCATCTTCTATGGATTCATGGCTCTGGTGTTTGCGACGACCATTGTTGCGCTCAAGGAATACAACATCGTCGATATTTATCATGGCTCGTTCTATGCCTTCGTTGTTGTCGTGTCTGAGTTGGGCGGACTTGCACTGACCATTGGTCTTGGGATGGGTGTGTTCCGTCGTTCCACACGCCGCGATGAATTCAAGCATGCCCTCGATTATTCCGTTCTCTACGCTCTTCTTTTTGTACTTTGCGTTCAGGGATTCCTGCTCGAAGGATTCCGCCTGGCCATGGACAAAAACGCCGCCGATTCAGGTTTGAGTTTTGTAGGGCAGTTTTTCGCATTGATCTTTCCGGCCGACATGGAGCAACAGACTGCGCAAAATACCTATTCTGGCTTGTGGTACTTCCACATGCTCACGACCATGGGCTTCATTGCGCTCATTCCCTACACGCGCGCGATGCACATCGTCACCGCCTCGCTCAATCTCTACACGCAACGTTTTGAGCCGAATGTTTTGTTGCCCAAGGTCGATTTCGAAAATGCTGAGTCAGAGTATTTTGGTCAGCGCTCGGTCATGGACTTCAGCTGGAAAGACATGTTGAGTTTCGACAGCTGCACCGAATGTCGCCGTTGTACCGATATTTGTCCGGCGAATGCCGTTGGCAAGGCGCTTGATCCACGCCAGGTGATGCTCAAGCTGCGCGACAGCATGTTGGTTGAAGCGCAGTTGCCGGCCGACAAGCGCAACGCCGAAGAAAATTATCTTTATGAGTCCGGCCGCATCACCAATGAAGAAATTTGGGCTTGCACCAACTGTGGCGGATGCGTCAACGAATGTCCTGTGGGCATCGATCAATTGCGCGGGATCATGCAATTGCGCCGCTATCAGACGCTCACTCTGGGCGAAATTCCGCCGACCGCCGGCAAGGCGATCGAGAACATCAAGCAGCACAAGAATCCATGGGGTGTTTCGCATGCCGATCGCTTCAAGTGGGCTGAAGGTCTGGACGTCCCGGTCATCACCGGCGAGTCGCCCGAGGTTGAGTATCTGTATTACGTCGGTTGTGCCGGTTCATATGATGCAGGAAACCAGAAAGTGGCGCGTTCGGTTGTGAAAATTCTCAAAGCCTGCGGCGTGGATTTTGCAGTGTTGGGCAAGGCAGAGCAGTGCAATGGTGAACCCGTGAAGCGGCTGGGCGACGAATACAGC
>JBMSQQ010000047.1:0-26812 GCA_049423385.1 Silvanigrellaceae bacterium
GGAATTTTTCGTAGTGGTCGGCCATGTCACCCAATTCGGTCGGGCAGACAAAGGTAAAGTCGGCTGGGTAAAAGAAGAAGATCGACCATTTTCCCTTGAGGTCGTTTTGCGTGACTGTCTTGAAGCTGTCGTTGACGTAAGCCTGAACGCTGAAATCGGTGATTTTGGTGTTGATAATGTTCATCATGGCGCACCTCGAATAAATGGAGAGTTCTGCAGGAGGCAGCCCTCTGCTTCCCACACCTGAATCATCGCCATTTTTTTCGATAACGAAAGTCGATTATATCTATAGAGCGATAGATGCTGTCTATCGACCTGCTCTTTCCTGGCGGACGCCGATTTGAACAACATGATTGGCAAGATGTTCGAGCCACTCGTACTCAAACAGCATCACTTTGGGGGCATAGGGAGTTTCTTCGCCGGTGTTGGACGAATCGTAGTCATAGAGTCCATCAGAGCCATAGAACTCCGAATTTCGAACGTAAAAGACGCCCTGGTTGCGGCAACCACCGGCTTGCACATAACTGCTCTTGAGCTTGTTTCCCCTGCCGCGTGAATCCTTGGCCTTCTTCAAATATTCGGTTCTCTTTTGTGCGGAGTCGGTTTGACCAGCCTTGGCGATCCAGTCACGCGCGAGTTCTTCAAAATATTTGATGGAGCTTTCCACGAATCCGCACTGGCGATTGTCGCGATTGTCATCGAAACCAACCACAAAAACGGAATGCCAAAAGCCCTCGTGGTTGTAGATCACCTGCACGGGAGCCTGATTTTGAACCAAGGCTTCTTTGACCTGTTCAACAATTCCCGGGGGATTGAGTCCGACGTTCCATTGATCCGACTCCGGATCTGCATAAATGACAGTACGGCTGAACTTGGGCAACTCGACATATCCTTTGGTTACTGATTTGAGATTGTCGAACCAATTGATAATCACGCCGTAACTGCTTCCGTTTTGATTCGCCGGCGCGGGGAAAATGTCGCCTTTGGAATCTTCGCGAAACCAACCCTTGGTGAATGGATAAACAGAATTGAGAATTCCCCGCCCCGTCGCGTTGAGAATTTCGATGCTGTCGGTCTTCCAGTTTTCAACATTTTTAACGTTTTTCTTTAGTCCCGATGCATTGATCACATGCCTTTCAGAGAGATCGAGCGGGCCATTGGAGGCACGCGAGGCATAAGGATTCAGTCGAGCCAACCACCATTCAGCGACACCTGTGAGGGTCATGTAAAGGCAACTGCCCGCATCTTCCTGATGAGGTGATGGAATGATGTAGGGAACCAGCTGATTGAAACCGTTCAGGGTCGAGATATCCTTGACAACTTCCGGCTTGTAGTTGGTCGGGGTTGCTTTCGCAACGCCTGCGGGGAGAGTGGCGAACGCGGCCAATACGATGAATCGAATCAGAAAGTATGGTCGGATAGCCATTATCCAAACTCCCAAATGCCAGAATTGGCTCGAACTTTAAGCACATCACCGCTGAGGCCACAAGAGGACCAGCGCGGTTCTGTGCATATTGGAAAAATCACAAATGATTCCGGAAATTTAATTCAAACATTTCACTTGAATTCTTGCTTATTCCGATACGTCGTTCAAGGGAGAGCAGGACATGAAAAACTCAATTGTCTGTTTCGGGGTGGTTTTTGGCCTGGTTGCCTGTGGGCAGTCAGAATTCAATTCGACCCCTGGTCCCAAAAGGTCCACGACAAAGAAGTCATCCGGTGCGGAGTCGGTGGGTGCCAACGGAACCAATTCGGCGAACGGAGAAGGAGTTGGCGGCCAGAAGCAAGAGACGTTCACTGTCTCAAGCCTGACGGGCAAAGTGGACATCGCCTGGTACGTCGACCAATCAGGTTCAATGACCAAGGAAGCTCAACACGTTCAAAACAACCTGGCCAGTTTTTTCAACCTGGTTGGCAAGGAAGTGGATGCGCGCTACGCGCTTGTCGCAAACTCGACAGGCAGCAACGCAATCAAAATTCCCGTGGAAGATGCCAATCACATCCAGATCAATCAATCCATAGCCAGCAACAATGCGCTTGAAATCGCCATCAGCTCTTTTCTGGCAGCGGATTTGGCGGCCCAACCCCCATTGGACGCAAACAACCCTGCCGGAGCCAAGGTTACAAAAGCTCCGATCCAGGGAACTCTCAAAAACTTTTTCCGGCCCGGCGTGTTGCCAGTCGTCGTTATCGTGACAGACGACAACGCAAAGAGGGTTAATGAAACGAACTTTCTGGCGTTGGCGAAAGACGCTCTCGGCGTCGAGCCAAAACTGTATGCCTGGCGCGGAAACTCGAATCTTCCGGCAATTCCGGGAGCACAATGCGATGTTGCGGCCAACGGAGTTGCCTACGAACAGCTTGCTGCGAAAACCGGGGGTGAGGTCTTCAATTTGTGCGAACCCGACTGGACCAGCAGTTTTGCAAAGTTGACACAAAACATCGTGCAGGCAGCAAAAAACAGTTTTGCACTGAAAGTTTCGCCAAAATCGATTGTCTCCGTGACAATCGATGGCAAGGCGATCGACAACAGCAAGGTGACTTTGAGCGGTAACATCGTCACCATTGCTGCGTCTGAACTTTCGGCCATTTCGAAGGGATCGGTGGTTATCACCTACCAATGAACCCTGATTGATCCCATTGGGCTGCCAGGAGATGACACCGGGAAATTTGAATCCGGGTCAGCGCAGGCTTTCAGTATTGCAAATCAGTCAGAAAAACTTCTTCGCGCCGGGTTGTCGTGAAGGCGATGCCTTTTTCATAATAGGCGGCTTCGTTGATGAACACCGGCCACGTTGTCTCACCACTCCAAAAATGGGATTTGCCATCGAAGCCAAGGAAAATGGGTTGACCCGGCATCAGTTCCTGAAAGTCGCGCCCCTGAAACTCGGGATGGAGCATTGCGTCGGGCAAACCATCGACTCCGCGCGGGTAATCGATATGGTCCTTGAAAACAAACAGGGGAACACTGGCCGGAAGTGACGGCCGCACGCCGGTGTTCCACATTTCCACAAAATCGAGGCAGTGTTCCACCAACCGCGCAGTTTCCAGCACAAAGTGTGCATTCAAAACCCCATTCGCAACCGGGCCAACTTCAATTGCAAAACCATTGCGTGACAAGGAATTCAAAAAACCAGGATGCGCAGAAGGCTCTTCCCAGACATACGCCCTGACGTTGGAATCCTTGGAACGCAGGTATCCATATAAAAGAACGTTGAACGGATCGCGATTGGTGAGCACGAGGCTCAAGCCCATGTGCGCAGTGGTTGTGTGAAGATCAAAAATCACATCGGGTGCCTTGCCATCACATTTTTCAAGAAGTTCATGTTGAATCTGCTGCGCCAATTTCAATTCATAGGCCTGCGAATCAACCACCGGCCCTGAAGGACTGAAGCTTCTGTTGAGATCGCGCTCCACGTATCTTCGACAAATTTCAAAAGCGCGACGGTTGGCAAACAGGGGAATGGTATTGAAAGAGGGTCGGCGAATGGAGGATGAGTCCGTCAACCAATGTCGAGCCAGAAAGGCACCGGTGAACTCATTGCCGTGGGTTCCTCCGGAAACGAGGACATGTTTCATTTTTTGCGTTGAGTTCAGCTGCGTTTGCTTGTTCATTTGGAGCTCACCTTCATGACCGCATCCACGGCCGCATTGAAATCGAATGCACAGTGTCCGGGTGCTTCTGTGAAACTTGCCTGCAGAGGCAATCCCATGTGTGCATACTTTGTGAGTCCTGCACGAACCTGCTCAAACAAAAAATCGGATTTGCCAATCTGGACGAACAGGGGAAATTCGGCGTCCAGCCTTTTGTACCCGACAATCTTGTCCTGGCTTGGCCAAGCCCCTCCACACAATGCCAAGGCACGTCCTTTGAGCTTGTGGGCGTGACGGGGATAAAAATCACCCATCAGAAAAGTCGCACCTGCGGAAATTCCCACAATCACCAACATTGGTGAATCCGATGCCAATGAATTTTTCCAGGCTGAGGGAATGTCTTTTTTGATGAGCCCAAGCAGATATTCATCCTGACGCTCGCCGATGGCCGACTCGAATGGCCAGTTGCGATTGCGCGTGGGTGCCGCTGGAACTGCGAGACGCAGTCGATGATTGCAGGCCGATTGGCTCATCATCTCTGCAAGCCCGGCAATACCGGCAGCACCACCACTGCCATGAAGCACAACCATGGTGCCAGCCCATCTGCCTTGCCGGCTGAGGGCAGAATCCTTCACGCCCGGACATTCATGCAGAACGACCTCGGACTCCAGAAATCCCGGTTTTTTCAGTTTGAGAACAGTCGTTGAAGTTTGTGCCGCTGAGTGCGCCACTGAGGATGAGCCCAGAAACCAGGACAGAGCGAAAGCGAGCGATACGTAATTGAATCTGGTCACCCATGCCTCCTTTGCCTGGCACCGATGACACCGACGTCCGGCCATCAGCGCAACGAGCAGGCGCTCGACGCAATACCAAACTGTCCTGTGAGTCCGGCCAAGACTTTAACTCTTTGACCAGCCGCAGCAGTTGGAAATCCAACATACACCCGGAATTTTCCACTGCCGGCCAAGGTCGCCACGATTTGAAAATCACCCTTGCCCATCGATTCTGCAACATTCTGGCCCGCAGCATCAACAACAAGCAATGCAGCATTGTTCACACTTCCAGCAGTGGAAGTCGCGACGCACAAAGTGACCAGTTCGCTGCTGGCCAAGGACGTTGTGACGTTCGCAACGGGAACTTCATTGAAGCAATAATTGTTGACAATCATCGTGGAGGGAAGATTGCCTGCACAAGCGCCTGACTCTGCCATTGTGGAAACTGGCGCACTTGCCGAGGTGAAGTTCCAGGTGAGGGTCGATTGCGAGGCAATTTGCGACTGCACGCCGTTGTCGTGTTGTCCACACGCAGTCGAAAGTACAGTTGATGCCAGAAGAGACCTCAGCAAAAGCGCCTTCATATTCATACTCCGCAAGAGAAAGTCTGCTTGTAATTCAAGCACGAAGGCAGCGGAGTTATCCTAATGACACACGCCTGACAATAGAAAAATGAATATGATTACCGAATATTATATTGATTGATTGGCCAATCTGCCTCGCCTGCCACCAGGTCGCTTCAGGGCACAGTTCGGGGTTTGACCCCTCGCCATTCAAAAACCACGTTGTCCGCCAATCGGGACGCCTTGTTGAACTGCTCTTCGGTGCGCACCGTCCAAACGATCAGCGGCATTTGCGCCCTCACCCGCTGCGACAATTCATCCGTCAAGTCATTGATATTATAACTTATAAATTCACAATCAGGAGCAATGCCTGGCCGCAGGTTGGTGAGTCCCTCCAACTGCTCCGGCGACAGAAACGCAAAATCAGGGTCCTTCCGGTGATTGCAGGAGATGAAACCGACCGGCCATTTGTCGGAAGCGGTACGCAGCCTCAAAAGCTCTGTGACGGAAAAAGGATTAAAGCTCTTGAGTGCCACCGGCCCCTGGTATGTCATCAGCAACTCGGCAACCTTGCGCTCGAGGCGTCCGTTGGTGTCGTTTCCATTGCGGGAAAACGACTTGAGTTCAATGACCAGGGGACGCTGTCCCTGCACAAATGCCAACACGCGAGCCAGGGTTGGAATTCCTTCACCGCTGTTTCCCAGCCGCAAGTTCTGCAACTCGATGGCACTCATGTCGGTGAACAGTTCGCTGCGCGAACACATCCGTTCCAGAGAGTCGTCATGGAAGACCATCACTTCACCATCGGACGACAACATGACGTCGAGTTCTGCCGCAAATCCCTGATTCACGGCCTCCAACACGGCAGCCAATGAATTCTCGGGTTTGGCTCCTGTATTGTCGAAGAATCCACGATGTGCGATCGGGTGCTCTTTCAAGAAATCTGCAGATACTCGACTCATTCCGAATCCCCCGAATGCTTCCAGCCTTCAAAGAAAGCCAACGTTTGGCACATGACGCGCTGACGAATTTCGTCGCGCTCCTGGAGAAGTTCGTGTTGTGCCTTGGCTTCGTATGCAAGAATAAAACTCGACTGGCTATGCTCGGCAAATCTCACAAAATTGGATTTGACAACCTGATCCGCCCCGGCCTGCCAGACCAGTAAAGGGCATCTGACGAAGCGCGGAAATTCCAGATGTGCAAGACGCCTTTCCACCCGAAGCGCCTCATGCAGCCAACCAAAACTCGGCGAACCGAGCTTGATGCTCGGGTAAGTCTTGAAGAGGTCACGATTCCAGTCTCGGCGAGCGGCACAGTTGGTCAAATCAAACCCGTAGCTGACGAGGTCGATGTCTTTTCCGCCAGGAATATACTCCTTGTCGCGCCCCGCCTTCACACCGTTGGCGATCATCAGTTCAACAAACACTTTTGGATAAGGTTTGAGAATCAACTCGACCATTGGCGCTGTGAATACAGCAGCTGCAGGTTGCATTCTGGACTGGGAAAGCCACAGTGACGAAACAGTGGCTCCCATGGAATGGGCAAGCAAAAAAAGTGGGCCTTTTTTGCGTGGCTCAACAACCTGAGCGTAAAAAATTGAAAGATCGTTGACATACGCCTGGAAAGATTCAACCCAACCGATTTGCTGATTCTCGAGTTCCCGCTGGGAAAACCCCTGTCCGCGGTGATCATAGCAAATGACGTCATATCCGCGGGTGAAGAAATCGTATGCAATTTCTGCATACTTGGCGTGCGACTCGTTGCGACCCGAGACAATCATCAGCGTCGCTGTCGACGCCTCCGAACGCCAGGCACGGGCGCTCAATTTCACACCCTTCACACCAGTGAAATCGCAACGCTCGGCCATTTGATAGAAGGGCTCAATGAACTTTGAATGCAAATCACGCAGCTGAGTTTCGCGATTGTTGAATGGAATCGGGGCAAAATCATTCAGCGACCGCTGATGTTCAGCGGACCTGGCGGAGTGTTTGCGACCTTTTCCGGACGATTCAACAGTCATGATGAAGGAGCATAGCTTTACATTCCGTCAACTTCAATCTTGTCGATCCTCCATCCCCAGTCAGCGACAAATTTATCTGTACTGAATGCGATATGTATTTTTCTGGCGGACACAAATCCGCTCCAAAAAGCTCCAAGCTGACCACTGAACCTCTGCACAGGTTTTCCATCGTCATCAAAAATGACAAGCACGTCTGTCGATTGAGTTGAGAACTGATCAAAGTGCAACCGATATCCATTTGCCCCCTCGGGAAGAACAATCTCGTGACTTTCATTGAACTGTGATCTGTATGGATGTTCGCTTTGCAAAACCATCAGGAGTTCTTGTCGTCTGCCCTTGGGATATTCAATTCGTTCTCCAGTGAGCGCTTTAAGGGCATTCTTGAAACTCAGGCGTTTGTCACTGTCGCTGAACACGGTCAGACCAAGAGATTCGTCTGCCCCGTCAAGGATTCGTGCTTTGATCTGCTGGCTTGTCGAATCGGGTGATTGAGCCTTCAATTGTGCCGCGACGGCAGCCACAAGCGGACATGCCTGGCTCGTGCCCGAGCGAATGGCGTATTGTCCACCGGGTGCTGTCGACTGGATAGCCTCGCCGGGCGCAAAGATGTCGACGGTGTTGCCGTAGTTTGTGAAATTGGTGGCAATATCGCGATTGTCGCTTGCACCGACCGTGATCTGGTTATCAAGCCGATAGGAGGCCGGGTAACTGGGTTCGTTGTCGATGTTTCGTCTGAAGTTGCCCGCGGCAGAGACAACAAGGACATCCTTCTGCCTCGCATGATTGATGGCCTGGAAGATTTCCTCGGAATAGGATTGCGTTCCAAAACTGGCAGAAACAACGGATGCGCCATTGTCCACAGCATAGCGAATGGCCTGAGCGATTTTTTCGGCCGACACCGACGGACGAGCACCAGAAAAAATCTGCAAAGACATCACCCGAAAGCCACTCCAGGGTGACGCAATACCGATGCCGTTATCAGCCTTTGCAAGCAACAGACCTGCAAGGTGGGTTCCGTGGCCCAGGGCATCGATTTGATTTGGCGAATCGTCGGCAAAACTCCAACCACGAGCATCATCAACATAACCATTTCCATCATCATCCAGACCATTGTGTGCCTTGTCGCGCCCTGCGGAATCGATGCCCGTTTCACCACGGTTCACAAAAAAGCGCGAAGAATCAAAGTCAGGATGCTCAAAGTCGACGCCCGAATCGATGAGGGCCAGAATCACTTCCCGGTCGTTCGATTCGTGCGGAAAGATTGAGGGCAGGCCAATGTCGGCTCCTGGTTTGCCTTCCAATACAGACGGAAACTTTTGTCCCTTGTTGGACAAATACCATTGAGCCGAGAAAAATGGGTCGGCAAAATCAAGAAACGAAAACCCAATAACACCGGTTCGAACCGGAGAAAAATAAACGCTGTCTGTAAAATGAACAAGGCGTTCTTCTCCGCGAAGAACGCCCTGATGACCACTGACTGCAGAATCGTTTCCAATCCGGGTTCCGCCCTCCACGCAGCCTGCAGAAAATGCAAAAAGGACGCCCGAAAAAAACAGTTTCTCCAGCGCCCCTGTGATTTTCATGATTCAGCGTACACAGGAAGCAACGGATTCACGACCAACACAACCTGTCATCCATTCACGAACCTTGGAATGGGCCGGTGTGCAATCTGCAATCACCTGGTGTGCCGGACCACGAACTACGGCCCCAAGTGCAACGGCAATAGAAACGCTGTTTCCCGAACCATCGTAAGGAACCCACAAGGTTCCGCCTGCCGCCGCAACACGTCCAGCCTGCAAGCCAGGAATCGGACCGTGAAATGACATCTTCGACTTCAGCTCTGCTTCGTCAAATACAAACATTGGATTCAGGTAGCTCGATGGAGCAGGTGCGTTACCTGCATAAAATGCGGGTGCGGAATCCACGGACACCGAACTGAATGCAACCTCTTTTTTGGTCTGGACATCGCTGATTTTGGCTGCGAATCCGAGGATGTACTGCTCATTTGCGGCCAAGGCAGTGCCATTGGAATTGGCTTTCCGCCAAATGACGTCAACGGCACCACTTGTTCCACAGCTGTAGATACGCTCATGGCGGAATTGAGCGTCATAGCTCGCCGGCCTTCCAACGGGTCGAAGGTCGAGTGGGGTTGACGATGAATTTGAAGCTGGAGTTGGAGCGGCGCCTGGCTTGTTTGCTGCAGAGGAGACAGGACCTCTGTCACCCTTGAATCCATGAGAACCATCGGCAACGAGATAGCTCTTCATTCTCTCCCGTACAATATCGCTCACCGGTTGGCACTTGAATTCAAGGGTTTTGCCTTCGCTCGTGATCACGAAATAGCGGTTGGCAAACGCACCGGCGTCTTTGCTTTTTGGTATCGCGAGCGTTGCACCAGTGACATCATTGAATTTGTAATCAGCGCCATTGATGCGTTGAAATCCCCAACCCGATTTCAGTTCGTCTTGCGGATATTGCAGAGAATAACCAATGTAGCTCATCACCGGGAACGATTCGGAAGGTTTGAGTTCCGGTGTCCGGTAGCGTGGCTCATCGATTGTGGAAACACTTCGGAATTCAAACTTTTGCCCATTGGTGCTCTCGAGTGAACCGGCAAAACCAAGAATGTACGGAGTCACACTTTCACCGTTGGAACGCTTCATGCGCCAGACGAAATCGAATCCTCCGGCTTCCTTGCCCTTGGCATCCTTGCAAACCGTGAAGCGAGTCACTTCGAATTGTTGAGCAAATGCAGTATCTCCGGCCGATTGCATTCCCGAGTTGAACGTCCGTGGCTTGCAACCCACAAAAACTGCTCCAGAGACAATCAAAAAGCTGAGTGAAGACTTCAATTTCACAAGCACTCCCCTGAATATTGAATTTGATTTATGAATCGAGACCGGCTCGGAAAGTCTATTGCGAAGGAAGGCAAATCTCGAGTCGAAAAGGAAATCCGCCAAAAAATTGAACGCCAATGGCGACCTTTTCAATTTGGATGCGAATTTGACCCACTCATTCTCGCAAGCTAATCCTGATATGCTTTGACTTCCCAAGCGAAGTCGGTTTCATGACAAAAACGGAGCATAAAAATGAAAGTTGGGATCATCTCTGGCAGTCACCGCAAAAATTCACAATCCATGCGCGTTGCACACTGGGTTCAAAAGAGGCTGACACAACTCGGATTGAGCCAGACCACTTCAATCCTTGAACTCGCCACTGCAGATATCCCGTTCTGGGACGAGGGCATGTGGTCGGGCGACGAACGCTGGAAAAAAATCTGGAGTGGACACTCGCAAAACCTTGCCAGCTGCGATGCATTTGTGATTGTCGCACCAGAGTATGGCGGCATGGTTCCACCTGCGCTCAAGAATATTTTCCTGCTTGCGAGCAATCAGGAGCTGGCCCACAAGCCTGCTTTGATTGTTGGAATCTCATCGGGCCGTTCCGGCACCTATCCCATCTCGGAGCTCCGGACGAGCAGCTATAAAAACACCCGCATCTGTTACATCCCCGATCACATGATCCTGCGTGAAGTCGAAAAACTCTTTGTGAGCGAAGAGCCCTCTGCTCCGTTTGAAGGCGACACCCGCGCCAGGCTCGATTATTTTTTGAAGGTCCTGGGAGAATACTCCAAGGCTCTTCAGCTCGTCCGCGAAAGCGGAGTCATCGACACCAAAACCTTTCCGAACGGTCTTTAATCACTGGAGGACTCTTTCATGTCTGAGCTTGAATTGGTTCAACACGCATTGCAATGGCGATACGCAGTCAAGAAATTTGATCCGCAAAAAAAGATTCCATCAGCCCACTGGACGGTTTTGAAGGAATCGTTGCGCATGGCTCCATCATCTTATGGCCTTCAACCCTGGAAATTCATCGTTGTTGAAAACAGCCAGCTCAGGCAAAAGCTGAGAGAAGTTTCGTGGAATCAGTCGCAGGTGACCGACTGCTCGCACTATGTGGTTCTCGCTTTCAGGGAAAAAGTTGATCCCGAATTCATTCACAAAAACATGCAAAAAATCTCTTCAGTTCGAAACGTCGGACTGGAAAGCCTGGCCGGATTTGAAAAAGCCATCACTGGCGATCTCGTTCTGGGACCAAGGTCCAAGGATATTGCTGCCTGGGCTCAACGACAAGTTTACATCGCCATGGGATTCCTGCTGCACAGTGCCGGTATTTTGAAAATCGACTCAACTCCCATGGAGGGACTCGATCCGTCTGCCTACGACGACATCCTTGAGCTCAAGGGCACCGGCTGGAAGACCGTGGCCGCAGTTGCCCTGGGTTATCGTCATGCCGAAGATCCATTTATCCAGAATAAAAAAGTCCGCTTTGACGAAGCCGAAGTTTTCGTGACGAAATGAATTGCATCTTCGTTTTCTGAATCTGGCGCGCACCATCAGGGAAGTTTTTACATGATAACCGATCCGCTGCTGCTGAAGATTTCAACTGTCTTTTTTGCGTGCGCAGTTCTTCACACCTTCTGCACCAAAAAATTCAACAGTTGGGCCAAAAATTTTCGCGAGGGTTCTGGCCTCGAAAATCTTTTTCATTTCCTGGGTGAAGTTGAAGTCGTCTTCGGCCTCTGGGCCTTTCTTTTTCTTTTTGCAGTGTCGATGCATTCGGGAACAAACGCCGCGGCCGAATACATGAATCAGGTCAATTTCTCCGAAGCCGTGTTTGTGTTCGTTATCATGTGCCTCGCCTCGACCCGACCAGTGATGCAGTTTGCCGAACGCCTGATTCGCGGTGTTGCAGCATTGATGCCAATTCCACAAACAGTGGCTTTTTATGCCGCCAGCCTGATTATTGGCCCATTGCTGGGATCGCTCATCACCGAGCCTGCCGCCATGACAGTCACGGCGCTGTTGCTGCGCAACAGCTTCTTCAATCAACCAACTTCGGCGCGTCTCCGTTATGGAACGCTGGGGCTTTTGTTCGTGAACGTATCGATTGGAGGGACCCTGACCCACTTTGCAGCACCACCTGTCCTGATGGTGGTGGGTCCATGGAAGTGGGATTTGCTCTTCGTGCTGAAAAGCATTGGCATCAAGGCACTCGTATCGGTGCTGATAGGTACAACCGCGACGCTTCTTTTTTTCTGGCGAGAATTGGTGTCAATGCGCCTGGAAAAGGAGACGGAAGTTCGACCGCCTGCACCACTCTGGCTCACATTGATACATCTGGGTGTGATGTTGCTTACGGTCGTTTATCACACACGGATTGCATTCTTTCTGCCACTGTTTCTGCTGTTCATTGGTCTGACTGAAGTCACCCGCGAACATCAGAATCAACTCAAAATCAAGGAAAGCTTGCTCGTTGGTTTTTTTCTGGGCGGACTCGTCACACTTGGAGGGCTCCAAGGCTGGTGGCTCAAGGATGTTGTCGCTGCCCTCAATCCCCTGGCATTGTTCCTGAGCGCAACAGGCCTGACAGCCATCACCGACAATGCTGCGCTGACGTATTTGGGAACATTGGTTCCCGACTTGAGCGACGCTGGCAAGGTTGCACTTGTGGGTGGTGCTGTCGCGGGCGGTGGTCTTACGGTGATTGCCAATGCTCCCAATCCCGCAGGATACGGTATACTCAAGGACGTTTTCGGAGATGAAGGCATCAGTCCGCTGGGACTTTTGCTCGCAGCCTTGCCCACCACCGTGCTTTTCATGGTCATTTTTCTTCTTGCCGGACAATAATTTCAGCATCTTGAAGGCAATTGCGACAACCCGGATTCTGTGCGAGGACAGCTCTCTTGAAAATCAGGGGGAGTGCCCAAATGTACAGATCGCATCGTTCACGCAAGTCTTTTGCCGCACAATGGCTCTCAGCCGCAATGTTGATTGCATTTTTTTCAGCCTTTGCATCGTCGCTGACTGCGTTTGCGGCCGAAAAAAACCCATTGGTCAACAACTTTGCCGATCTCCTCACAGGCATGTTCGACAGTTCATCACAGGCCATTGACGACTCCGAATACCTTGATGTCACGGTTCACCACTGTGCCATCACCGTGAACAACCTGCCGCGCGACAAGCGCAGTGGACGATTCCTTGCGTTGCGTCAATCGGTGAGCACCTCGGATTCCCCCTACCGCGTGCGTGTTCTGAGAATATTCGCAGGCGAAAACAGCGACGTTGTCAGGGTATCAAGCTACGGAACCATGGAAGGTATCAATCTTTCAGACGTCTGCTTCAAGCCTGAAAATGAGCGGATGATTGGCTTTGCACAACTCGCAGAGGAAAAGTGCACGACTGAATCGCACTATGAAAACGGCCGTTTTGTGGGCGGAACAACGGGTGAAGGTTGCCCGAGTTCGCGCGCAGGTGCAGTCCGCATGACCAGCGAAATCACCCTCGATGGCAAAGGAATGACCACATGGGATCGCGGCTGGAATGCAGCGGGCCAGGTGGTGTGGGGCCCCGAAAAAGGTCCGTACCGTTTCGAACGCGTCACTGCGCAGGATGTGCGTCTTGCCCAACTCGCATCATTTTTTTCGGGAAGCTTCTCCAATGCAGAACAGGTGGCTCAAGATCCGAAAAACTTTATTCCTGTTTCATATCAATTCTGCCAAATCGATGCCGCCCAAAATCCGTTGCGGCCTTTCACACGGCTGATGCTTGCGCAACAAACAGTCAGCACTCCCGCACGCACCATCCAGCGCAACCGAGTCTACGAATTTTTCCGCAATGCTGATGGCAAAATCGGCATCCGCACCAATCCCTTCGAAGAAAGCAAAGTGCCGGTTGACGTTTGCCAACGTGACCTTGCGGAACGTCGAATGATTGCCGACGAGGCACTCGCGCAAAAGGATTCCTGCGTATTGAGTTTCGAATGGAATGAGGCACAGGAAGCGTTCACAGGAAGCACACCTGCGGAGGGATGCCCAAGCAACTTTCAAGGTGCGGTGAAATTCACTTTGGAGGAAGTCATCAAGGACGGCCTCATTTCCCCATGGGAAAGATGGTTCAACGCACAGGGTGAACAGGTTGCAGGTTCCAAGGTTGGTCCTTACATCTACAAGCGCATCAGCAAGACAGTCAATCAATAAGCTTGGAATCATTGAGTTTGCTGATTGAAAGAAAAGCCTGTGATGAGATGATCATCACAGGCTTTTTCGTTGCAGCGGGGGAGGTCGATGATTCACCGGGCGATAAAGAACGATGCCCCGTTTGAATCTGCGCCCGAGCTGATGCGGCAACGGAACATTTCATCCATCTTGATGCCGTAGTCCCTGGGATCGAGGTAGTTGACCTTCACCAAAACTTCACCATCGTCGTAGATCTTCGCACTGCCATAGTTGAGAACGAATCCGCGGATCGAGATGAGCTTTGTTTCAGAAGCGGCGATATAAGTGCGCTTGTCTGCGCGCTTGGAAGTGATTCCAGTGCCAAAGTGCTCCCATGTTTCAAATTTCATTCCACCAATCGCATCCATGCCAGCCTTGTCGCTGCCGTAGCAGCTTGCTGGCTTGACCGAATTCGCAAGCTTGCAGGCAACGTCGGAGGTCTGTTCGTCGGGGTTGGTGACATTGCTTTCGACAAATTCCTTCAAAAAAAGGAATTCACATTTCTTGTAATCAAACACGGAACGCACGGATTTGCCGTTGACCAGAGCGTTCAGTATTTCGGCGTGGTTCAACAAACGCTTTTCCATGCCGGCGACAATGGCATCCGTGACCGGCTTCCAAGGGTTCAAACCACCCGCTGATGCCTGCGGATTCACCAGAGTCAATCCAAGAGCCGAAGACAGCAAAAACAAAGAGTTCTTCATGATTCAAATCTCCACATATGGGATCCGGGTGCCGCGACTCAGCCGGACTAACAGCATTCAACTCCACCGACAAGTCAGGTTGCGCACGTTGTCGAATCCTTGAACACCAGGCCGTCCCTTCAACTCCATTGATTTTCGCCACTTCGCTCGCAGCAGCGGGTGGATTTGCAGAGTGGCACGAATCCTGCATCCGGGTGGCGTCTAGACGCGAAGCTGCGTCCTGCAAAGGAGAGTTTTTTATGAAAATCCAACGACATGGAATGCTTTTGTCCTCAATCCCATTGTTTGCCGCAGCTTTCGGTGCGCTTGTTGCAACCGCGTGCGGAGCAAGTGCAGAGCAGCCCGAGGCAACGACCCAGGAATGGGGCACTTCTGTGCAGGCAGGACAGGCTGAAGCAGAAAAGCTGCGCAACTTTACTCTTGAAGACGAATACAAATACGGAGCCGAACTCGACGCGGCAATCAAGGACCCTGCCCGCGCCAATGAAACCGGCGTGACAATCTCCACACTCGAAAATCATCCATCGGTTGCATACATCAACCGCATTGGCCAGCGACTCGCCGCAGCCTCTGATCGGCCCGACATCGTCTTCAAATTCCAGGTCGTGAAGGAAGACACCGTGAATGCCTTTGCGACCATGGGTGGCTACGTTTACATGCACACGGGCCTGATCAAATCGGCAACCAACGAAGCACAGGTTGCTGGCGTCATGGCTCACGAGCTTTCACACATCACGCACAAGCACGCGCTGCAATCCATGGCAAGTCAAGCCGTGTATGGCGGTTGGGTAAAGGGAGTTGGTGGCTTGGGAGGCCTCATCATCAACCTTGGTTCTGCCGTTTTGTTCAGACTTCCAGGCAGCCGTGCGTTTGAGTTTGAAGCAGATGGAACAGGTTTCGAAATCATGCGCCGCGCGGGTTATCCAGCAGATCAAATGGTCGAATTCTTCCGCAACGTGCTTGCAAAGGGCGATCCCAACGACGGCAAGCGTCGTGATTGGCTTTCAACTCACCCCGACACATCGCGGCGCATCAATGCGCTCAATCAACGCTTGACTCCGGGCGACAGCAGGGGACTTGGTTTGAACGCCTCCGAGCATGCACAAATTATAAATTCGCTTTGAGCCTGACTGGACCACGACAGAGGAGGCACAAATGAGAGCTTTGGCAAGAACCCGAATTTCGCTCATGCTTTCCTGCGGCAGCACACTGCTGATGTTGGCCTGCGGAAATCGAAATGATTCACTTGACCAAAGCTCCTCTGTGTCGTCGCCCCAGTCAAGCGCTTCAGCAAAAGGTTTTGCAATCATCGACGAACAGATCACGCAAACAATTGCGGAACGAATGACAGCAAAATGCGCTGAGTTGAAGTTTGAAAAATCTTCGGATCTTGAAGGTTGCAGTGCCGCATCCGCTACGCTGGCAGCGGAACTTGATTTTTCATACATCCGTCGCAACGATGGCAACTCAGCCTTTGTTTTCTTCAGCAAAAAACTGCATGCACTGATGGCGGATCCTCAGGTTGGAACCTACCTGAATGATCTGCAGATCGCTTGTCTGGATGCAATCTATTCCGGAAAAACATTCAATCTGTGGGATTTCACGCTTGCCAAAAGCGGTGGTCGAAGCGAGGTTGCCCTCGAACGCATCGCAGTCTTGTTTCAGGATGGTTCCCAAACTGCGGCCCAGAAAAAATTTCTTCTCGTTGAACAACATCCCATGGCATTTGTGTTGGGGCAAACTCTGGATTTGCTCGACCAGGGACTCGAACGTGGGCAGATCGAAGCGTACCCAAAGCCGATCCAATTGAGCCGAACCGCACATTACCATTATTACGTTCCCCGCTTTCTCGCCCAACAACTCTCCAGAAAAAGCCACTCGCAGAAGATGTCTGCGCTGGTGCCATTCGTTTTCAATTCCGTTTACGAGCTTCGACAAATCCAGAAAGCGCAAAATTCGGGATTGCCAGCGTTTCACAAAGCCGTGACAGTGGATCGCGATGAAAACCCGGCTCTCAAGGAATTGGTCGCCAAGTGGAATCGCTTCGACGAACTCTACAGCGACTTGCTGGACCATCTTTCTGCACCTCTGATTGGTTTCACCCCGCAAGGTCAAAAAGAAAATCTTGAAGACCTGTTCCTTGGGTACCTGGGTGGGCGCGATGGAAGCCGAGGGGGAGGGAATATGACCCTGGATGAATTCGTTGCGGACTTTGCCAAGGATCCGGTTCTTTTTTTCAAGTCCAAATAACTAAAATTACGCAATAAAAATCAAATGTGAACTGACTCCTCAACTCCAGCCCCAACAACTCCGATATGCCATTTGGATTGTTGGGGGCCATGATGAGTCGTCGCGCAATGCCAGTTTCAACCAGAATATTTTCACGAGGCTTTTACTTCCTCGCGACGGTTGGAATTTTGGTGGGATGTGGAGGTGCGACTTCGACCGCCCGGGTTCAAGGCGGTTCGAAATGTGGCCAACAACCTGTTGTGGGTGGCGGAGGAACGGCCGGCGGCTCCACAGGGTTGACCATGCTCAATTCCAATCTCGATCTCGCAAGCAACCTGGCGAGCGTGTCCGGTGATGCGGGCGTGGGAACCGGCTATCTCGACATCAGCACCAAATCCGAAACGGGCGTGGCAGAGGGACGGCGTTGCACCATGCACGTACGACCCATCGAGGGCACAGACTCGGTTGTTCGAATCTGGACGGCAGGACACTGTTTCTTCGACCCCCAAACACCCAAGTTCCGCAATTCCACGTACAAGGCACAAATCTATTACAACGGTGGTTATTTCTCTGCGGGCGTGGTTTTGGATGGAATGGCCGAGCTTGCGACCTTTTCTCAAGGTTTCGCGACTGCATTGAACTTGCCGGGCCTCGACACCGCATTGCCGGACATAAAAGGAGCGGTATTTTCGGCCCTGCCTTCACAAACGGGACAGATTTGTCTCGACAATGAATCCGCATTTGTGACGAACAAGATTTCCTCGGGCAACAGAAAAATGGTCGCGTGTTTTGCGCGCAGCGAGTTGCGTGGTTTTAGAACCACTCTGACGCTCGACAGCACCACCAAACCGTATATGACCGAAGTCCTCAAAATCTTGCGTGCCAGAGAGAAGGACGCGTTCGCAAAAATGGACGCCAAGACGGCTCTTCAAATCAAATCGTATATTGACATTCATTTTGCCGAAAGACGCAGGACTACCGACCTGCGGAGTTTGGCATTCAGTCTCAACAAACAGATTTGCGAGATCTTCAAGACCAACCCAACCTCACCGTTATTGGCAGGTTTGCCGACAGGATCATGCCAAACCGTGCCACTGATATCCGCGACTTCCACCATCCGCGATCTGGTTATTGCAAAATTCAAGGATCCAACAACTGTACCTGCAACTGACAACAAAATGATGGAAGTGTATTACGACGATGGAACAACCAGCCTGGATGTCCTCAAGACAAAAACAGCAGGCTGCAACACCATGAACATTGATTCACTGCCAGCGAACAACGATCTCATGACCCCTTGCGACATGACATTTGTTGCAGACAAACTGTGGCAAAAATGGGTTGACAGTGGTGCGCAGCCTGTCGTGTCGGGCACTTTGTTTGATGCAAACCTGTTCGGATTCAATCCCGACAGTTATTTTGCACTCCACACGAACGCCGCACAAACAGCTTTGCAGAAATCCAGTGGCTTGCGCGGCAAGGCAAGAATATTGCCATTGAACAACAGCACGGTGTTGAATTTTGGAACCGCCGTTTCCGGCAGCTCGAACAACATCATGCACATCAATCTCGACTCAGCAGCGCAGAGCTTGTTCCCGACAAAAGGCGACAGTGGTTCGATGCTTTCCATCTTTGGCTACTTTCCTGTGGGCCTTCTTTCCACAGTGGATGGAGAAAGAACATCCGGTGGCGCAAGCGTGACACCACTTCCGGAAGTCGGCTCCGAAGACGAGACGACAATCAATTCAGCCAGTGGCTGCTGAAGAGTCCTGGAGTCTGAGCATTTTCAAGACCATTGATTCCAGCTTCGACAACATCAAGTGAATCAACAGACCAAAACAGGACACCACCACGAGTGCCGCAAACAGACGTGCGGTTTCCTGATTGTATGCCGCCATGAGCAGGCGATAGGCCAAACCCAACTCCTGACCGCCGGTTCCTGCCACGAACTCAGCTCCAACAGCTCCAACCAATGCAAGACCGCCGGTGATGCGCAATCCATTCACGATATAGGGCAAGGCAGAAGGGAGTTCGAGGTGCCAAAGGCGCTGCCAAACATTCGCCCTGTACAGCTTGAAAATACGCTGCAGGTTGGCATCACTCTTGCCCAGACCCGCAAGAGTTGAACTGATCATCGGATACACACACACGAGCCAGGCACAGGTCATGAGTGCAAGAAAGGCATTGTTGCGAAACCAGATGATCAGCAACGGCGCAATGGAAACTACAGGCGTCGTTTGCAGGAGGATGGTGAATGGAAAAACACTTTGGCGAAAACCACGCGAGAGATGCGCCAGCAATCCAATTGTGAAGCCTGTCAGCAACGCAAGTACAAAAGCTCCAAGAGTGAGCTTGAACGTGAAAAGGAACGACTGCATCAAGGGGATAGCATCTTTTACAAGTGCCGCAGCAACCGCAGATGGAGCCGGCAAAAGCCATGAGGGTAAAGAAAGAAAGCGACATGCAATTTCCCAGATCGCAACCATAAAAACGACCAACGCAACACTACGCATGTGAAACTCCCTCCAGGGCAGCTTCGCTCCAAGCCTGGCGGACTTCGTCCTTGAGTCTTTGAACGCGTTCGACGAGCAGATGCGAAGCGAAACTCACCGACTCCGACCCTCCAGCCTGGAAATCGTAATACCTGAGCAATTGTCCGGATCGGGAAAGAACAAGAATCCGATTACACATCCGCACCGCTTCTTCGATGTTGTGGGTCACAAGAACATAAGCAATTGCACTTTCACGCTGAAGACCCAGTATGTCGTCCTGCAGCCGGCCACGGGTGACGTCGTCCAATGCAGAGAAAGGCTCATCAAGCAGAATAAGCTGAGGTGAATTCACAAGGGCACGCGCCAACGCCACTCGCATCTTCATACCCCCCGAAAGCTCGTCGGGATAAGAATTGGCACGGTCGGCAAGACCCACCCGATGCAAAAGCGAAGTCAGCAGTTCATCCTGCTTGCTTTCTTTTTTCGCCAGAATGTCGCCAACCAGCTCAAGGTTTTCGCGCACCGTCTTCCAGGGAATCAACGAGGGTTCCTGAAAGACAAATGAAATTTTTTTTTCTGAAAGCTTGCGATTCACACGCCCAGAGGTCGGTGAAAGCAGGCCGGAGATGAGATTCAAAAGCGTGCTCTTGCCGCACCCGGAGGGTCCAAGAAAGGCTACGCGATCGCCGCTGGCCACCTGCAGATTGAAATTTCTGATAACCTCGCGACCGGAGAACCGCAATCCAACAGAATCACACTCCACGAGCAGTTGTCGGTTTTCTGTTGAGCTCATTGGCTCTCCTTTTCAAGCGAGTGACAGACCCAAACCCACGCCGCCAGGCAAGACGAGTTCCGAATTGCCCCGGTGGTAAGGACTTTGCACGGTTGGCCTGCTGCGCAGAAAAAAAGGCGTATCGAGATCACACCATTGAATGGCACCCGTCCCGCAAACCGCGTGCAGCGAGGCAGTCATGGCGATCTCGCTTTCCACCATCCCACCAATCATCAATGGGATGGAACATCTGCGAGCCACCTCGGCAATCAACAATGATTCCCTCACACCCGACTTCATGAATTTCAAGTTGATCATGCGTGCGCATTTATCGTTGACAACCTTGATGGCATCACTGAGAGTCTTGACAGTCTCGTCGGCACACACAGGAATGGGCAACATTTCGCTGAGGCGGGCCATTCCTGCAAAATCGTCTTCCGGGAGAGGTTGTTCGAAAAACAAGGGATCGATTTTTCGCGCCACCAATTCAAAAACCAGACGCTTTGCAGATTCGACCTGGAATCCCTGATTGCCATCGAGGCTGATTCGCAGATTTTTTCCTGAACAATTCATCAACGCCATGATACGCGCAACATCGTCTTCAATTGGCCCGCCACCCACCTTGACCTTGACGTAGGGAAAGTTGTGCGACGAGAAACAATTCCAGAAATGTTCGACATCTGTTGCAGGAATGCAGGGAAGAGTGATGTCGGTGATTGCAGAGCTCAAGCCTGCTCTTCCCCAAAGCGCCCACAATGGACAGCCCAGCTGACGAGCGTGGAGATCCCACAATGCAATTTCAACTCCCGTGCGGGCCGAAGGAGCATGACTGAACGAGTGCCAGAGTTGATTGTGAAGTTTTTCAAGGGCGGCTGCGGGAGACAGGCCCATCAATAAACTTGTCAACTCCTGCGACGCAAGCAAGGCGATTTCCTGGGTGTCTCCGGTCAACACGGGAAAGGGAGCAGCCTCACCTATTCCCACGCCACCCTCAGCGTCTGTGAGCGCAATCAGAACGTTTGCAACTTTTTCAACAGCTCCCTTGGAGATGTTGAAGGGCAAATGCAAATCGGATTCGAATGCAGCAACTCGACAATCTGATAACGGCAACAATTTCATTGCAGACTCCAGTCCAAGAGTGCCAATAGTTTGCCAACAAATACGATCAATAGAAAGCCCGTCTGTTAGATTGTTCAGGACTCGTCACTGAACTGGAGCCCGGCATGAATCAATCGACCGACACTGCCCGCGAAAAGTTGATTCTACTCCTGCTCACTGCAATTCAGTTTGCCCACGTTGTTGACTTCATGGTGATGATGCCGCTGGGTCCACAGCTGATGAGAATTTTCGCAATCTCGCCTGCCCAGTTCGGACAGATCGTTTCTGCCTACGGAATCAGTTCTGGAATCGCCGGACTTGTTGTGGGTCCGATGATTGACAAATACGACAGAAAAATTTTCATGCTTTTTTGTCTGCTCGGTTTGACCGCCGGAACCCTTCTCTGCGCGATTGCACCAACGGCAGACGTTCTTTTTCTCGCCCGCTGTATTGCCGGATTTTTTGGTGGAATTCTGGGTGGACTTTCGCAAGCGATTATTTCTGATGTCTTCCCCGCCGAACGGCGTGGATTTGCAATCAGCAGAGTGATGACGGCATTTTCCATTGCCTCCGTGCTCGGTGTTCCTGCAAGCCTCGCGCTCGCGAACAAGTTCAGTTGGCACACCCCGTTTGTTCTGGTCACGGTGTTGCTCGCTCTTTTGATGCTCATCTCGTTGTGGCGTTTTCCCAGTCTCAAGGGGCATATCGACCCATCTTCAACTTTTCTGGGCAGGTTGAAGCAATTGACCCACCTCGTTGTCGAGAAGCCTGCCGTCATCGGCTTCCTGACCACATTCTTTATTATTTTCGGTCAATTCATGGTGATTCCATTCATCAGTCCATTCCTGGTCAAGAACCTTGGTTTTGCCGAGACGCAACTCCCGCTCCTTTATTTTCTCGGTGGATTTGCGAGCATCTTCACCATGCCGCTGATTGGAAAGTGGACTGACAAATTCGGCGCGTCGCGGATCTTTCCTTTTGGAGTCGTGATTTCAATCGTGCCCTTGTTCACTTTGACCCATCTCACAAGCCACAACCCCGTGATCATCCTTTCCGTCACGACCTTGTTCATGATTTGCATGGGTGGCCGCATGGTGCCATTTTCATCTTTGCTGACAACAGCCGTTGAACCCAGAAAGCGTGGAGCATTCCTGAGCCTCAACGCTTCAGTTCAGTCGCTCGCACAGGGCGGGGCAGCCTTGTTCACCGCATCGCTGGTTCACGAAGCGGCCGATGGCAGCTTGCAGGGATATGCGACCTCGGGATGGATTGCGGCAATCTTCAGCGTGCTGACGATTGTACTTGGACTTCAAATCGCAAAAGCCGGAGCGCGTTCAGTACAACAAACAGACTTGAAAACGCCATCGCAGCCGCTGCCCACATCGGAGTCAGTCGACCCGTCATAGCCAGGGGCATGAGAACGATGTTGTAACCAAACGCCCAGGCCAGATTCTGGCGAATGTTTCGAAACGTGGCTTTTGACAAAGATATGGCATTCAGCACACCCGAAAGTCCGCTGTCCTTGAGAGTCAAAGAGGCTGTTTGTTGTGCTGCATCGGTTCCATTCCCCATGGCAATCCCAACATCCGCGGCAGCAAGCGCAGGTGCATCATTGACACCATCGCCCAACATCGCAACCACCGAGCCTTGGGAGCGGAGTTGAGTCACAAGGGCCGCCTTCATTTGTGGGGTTTGTTGAGCATGAAATTCAATTTCCAATGACATCCCCAACGGACCAACCACATCCGCTTGATCACCAGACGCAAGTATACCCGTCACTCCCGACTGCTTGAGCGATGCAACGACCCGACCCGCATCTGCCCTCAGGGCATCACTCAATGACCATGCCACGACAGGCTCGTCGTTGAGGGTACAGACAACCCAGGAGTTGCCATCAACAATCGGAAGCAGCTCTCTCTGCTTCTCCGTCGCGCGACCCACCTGCAGTTGTTTGTCGCCTTCGGTTGTTGTCCAAAGAGCGCTCATTCCCTGCCCAACCGATTCGTGAATCTGGCTGAGCTGCCCTTCAATTTGAGTCGGCAACTGCCGGCTTTTCATTTTTGCAACCAACGCCATTGCAACCGGATGTTGTGAGCGCTGCTCGAGCAACAAAACAGCATTGAAAATGTTTGCACGCTCTGCTTCAGAATGCTCCTGCCGCGAAATCCATTTTTCTTCAACCACCGAAAGTTTGCCTTCGGTGAGCGTTCCCGTTTTGTCGAAAACGATGGTTTGCACAGCCTGAAGAGATTCAAGTGCAGCAAGGTCGCGAAACAAAATACCCGCCTTTGCGGCGCGACCCGTTGCGATTGCAATAGCAATCGGGGTGGCCAAACCCAATGCACACGGACACGCCACCACCAAAACAGAAACGGCTGCGTTGAGACTCGCCGGGAAGTCTTGATGCAAAACGAATTGCCAGACAAGAAATGTGAGCAGGCTCAACACAAGCACAACAGGAACGAAAACGGCCGATACCCTGTCCGCGAGTCGTTGAATTGGCGCCTTGGAGATTTGAGTCCGCTCAACAAATTTGATGATTTCACCCAGGCGCGTTTGCGCTCCCAAAGCCTTTGCCTCGATTTTGACGACTCCCACCTTGTTGAGGGAACCGGCAACAACACTGTCACCCACCCGCTTGATGACCGGACGACTTTCGCCAGTGAGGAGCGATTCATCGACTTCTGTTTGTCCATCCAAAACCAAGCCATCTGCAGCGAAGCGTTCACCAACGCGGGTCAGAAGGATGTCGCCGGATTTTACGAACCGCACATCCAGAGATTCCATCTCCGAATCACTACCCTTGGACAGCCTGCAAGCCATGCGGGGCTGAAGTTGCAGCAAGGCACCCAACGATGATGTGGCGCGCCAGGTCATGCGTTGTTCGAGGTATTTTCCGATCAGGACGAAAGCAACGATCGCCGCTGCCGTTTCAAAATAAACGAACTCGGAACCTTGCGAAGCCTGAACGCAGGACCAAACAAAGGAGATGCCCGCACCCAGGGCAACCAGCGTGTCCATGTTTGCCGCCCGGTGACGCAAGAGCGCGGCTGCCTTGCGAAAAAAAACGAATCCAGGTCCTGCAAGCAAAACGAACGTGAGCAGACCAGTCAGCAATCGAACCGCAGGCAACGCTGCAAGCGAATGGACCATTCCAAGAACAATGACAGGCAATCCCAGAACAGCAGAAAGAAGCATCCTCTTTCGAGCTGTATCCTGCTCGCGTCGTTGACTCTCTTCGAGTGAAAAGCCCTGACCCAGAGGCTTGGCATGATAGCCGATGGTTTCAATTTTTTTCTGTATTTCAAAATCCGGCAATTCACTTTGGACAATCGCGGTGTGGGTGGCAAAATTCACCGTCGCTCGCTGTATTCCGGGGGTACTCGACAAGCCACGCTCAATGCGGCCTGCACAGCCTGCACAGCTCATTCCTTGAACGGAAAATTCTTTAACGTGGCTTTCGTTTGTATTCATGTCCGTGCGCACCTATACTGCCAAGTCCCGAATGAACAGATGGCAGTGGGTCTCTAACACAGGGAACTTGGGATGTTAAAGCTTGTCGCGACGATTTTGATGGTTCCATTGCTTGTTTCGACCGGCTGCCTACGCTCGAAATTGGCTGAATCCGACAAAATTTCCAAATTTCATGACGCACAAAACCATCGCCTCAATGCGACTCCCTGGTTCCGCGTCGACACCAATCGTGATGGAAATCTTTCCACGGCGGATGACTCCGATGATGATTGGTCATGGCAGGGACGCGGTGCATTCGTTCTGCCGAACCTCGATGATGATGATCGGGATGGATCAACCGACTGCTCCGACGACTCCGTCAACACGGCCGCCGACGAAAAGGATCTCACTCCTGTGATTGTCGGTTGGAACGATGCAGATGCAGCGTATCTTGAAAAGTTCAAGTTCCGGTTGTCTGCCTCTTCCACATCCGCGCCGGTCAAATGGTTTCTGCGCACCGGAAGCGAATGGAAAAAGATGGACAACACTTTTTCACTCGCCGAGTTGCAGGGAGAAAATACCCACAAGGCCATGCTTGGATTGGAGGCTTGTGCCTTTGCTTCAAAAAGCTGGGATGGATTCATGAACATCCAGCTTGAAGATGATGTTGGCGAGACCATTCAATCGTCACCCGTCAGGGTCTCTCCTTTCCTGATGATACCCAATACGGAAAGAATGGAAACGTTGTTCATCGCACGCGACAACACAGGAAAATACGGCAACACACGGATGCTGTTTGAACTGTTCCTGCCATCGCTGCTCGGCAGTGTCGCGGTGAAAACCTACAGCACGGATGCCTGGCAAGAGATGTGGATGCAGGACACCATGGAGATTGGCTATGCGGAGTCACCCACGAGCAGGATGCATGTTGTGTTGAATGCACCACGCGGCCAAGATAGGTTCGGCCGCACACGATTGGCTCCAGACGTTGGATATATTGAAGTGGCCCAACCGCGGGGACAGAACAGTCCCGGTGACGGATGGCTCGATTGGTTTGGCAACCTTGAAGTCAGCCCGCCCACCGCAAAATTTCCCAATGGAAGGGTTTACTACGGAATGAATCCAGAGACAGGCGACAGCCTGCATCCCGAGGTTGTTTCCTTTCTCGAGGCACAGGAACTGCAAAAGCCCGTCGCCCTGGATACAGGCTGGCTGTTTATAAAACACGTCGATGAAATGCTGACCTTTTGGCCCGACGGCAGGAACAATGGGTTTGTTGCCCTGATGCCAAGCCCTGCTCTGGCAGGACAAATTCTGGGACAAGAACTCGATGACTACAACACTGAACTTCAGATGCGCATTCGCCGCACGGTTGACGGCGTCAGCGAGAAGTCATCCGTTGCAGAAATTTTTGGTCTTGAGGCAGGCCAGCTGAAGATGTTGCCACTGCTTTACGATGCAGGGGAACATGGTGCAACCGGACGATGGTCGAATCCCGTCAATTCGGTGGTCATCAACAAGACGTTGCTTTACGGCAGAACGGGGGTGCCGAAGGCGGCTCACGAGTTCATCAAAAAGACGGTGCGGGAGAGCTCGATGCTCCCACTCGGAGTTGAAGACAGCGCCTATCAGCCACGCCTGGGCAACGTTCATTGTGCAACAAACTCCAAGCGAAATCCCCCCAAACGCCCTTTTTGGCACTGGTAAACAACCGACCAAGCCCTTTCGCGTCAATTAAAAAACACAATATTATCATAATATTAGCCAAAAATAATCAAATTTCGACCAATTTAACCGATAGCCACAACTGGAGGGAATTATTCCTTCTTCAGGTGCGAGGGTGCGGCGTTGTTGTTCGAACGAAAAAAGCAGGGCGGATTTTCGCTGCTGGAACTGATGGTGGGGCTGACGGTTCTGCTCACCGTGGTTGGATTTTCGTTCAAGAATCTTGTGGGCCTGCGCAAAAGCATGAACCGCATCACAACCACGGGACCACATCTTTATTTTGAGAGCTTTGCCGTTTCGCGCCTCAAACTCTATTTCGCCAAGATGATGCA